>JAESTN010000352.1 GCA_016763595.1 Flavobacteriaceae bacterium
ACCAATTAACAGAACATCTGGCAGCACCGTATGCTCATCTAATGAGTAGTACTTACAAACCTCATAATGCCTTGACAGGTAAAAACTAGGAGGATTATTCTCGGCGCCATCAACAACACCTTGTTGTAAAGAAGTATAAAGTTCACCCCAAGAAATATAAGGCTTTCTAAAAAAGATGAAGCCTTTAAAATAAAATAGGAGAAGCACATCAGATTGCAAAACAGACTTATAATTCACTACAAGCTACCCCTGAATCAAAACCAACGCAAGAACACCGACAATATTTGTTTACAGACATGGCGTGTCATTTAATTCAAGACACCATGAGTGAAGACATTATGAAACTCAACCTTTAAAGAACAGATTGTATGCAATTTTGACCATTTGCAATGACGTATTACCTGAGTCAAACATACAATTAAAATAGAGGGTTTGATGTATTAAAAATGACGCATTCTTTCTCAATTAAACTGTAACAGTTGTAAAATAGAAATGTCCTTTATCTAAAAATGATGCATCACATTTTATAATTTTTAATTAGACAGATAAAAAATGAACACCCCCAAAAAAACAATTTTACTATTTACAGTATTAATGATCTCAAACATCTTTGGTCAAAACACCGTACGCCTTTATGGAAAAGTAACGGATTTCAATAACAATCCCGTAGATAGCGCCTCAGTATGGTTAAAAAACAAAATCAATGGAATTTCTACAAAAGACAAACAAAAATTATTTGACAATGCCTATGAAACCTTTACAGACAAAGACGGAAACTTTTCTATTGAAGTAGAAAAGGGAACCTATTATTGTTTGTACGCAATTAAAGAGTCTGATTATGGGAAAACAAAACTAGAATATTGGGCATGGAATTTACCCATATATCATGATTTAGAAATCAACCCACAATACGATCGATTGGAAGTTTACGGGATGAATGCTTTTGAGCCACAGACGGGGCCATTTGAAACCTATCAAGTATTCTTTAGACCAATGAGCTTAACAAAAGCATTAAAACTCCCAAAAAAGATTACTTCAGAAATTATTGATATAGCTCCGAAGGTGATTACAAAAGAAGATTTAAAAGTTCAAATAAACGGAGTGGATGTAAAGATTCTTTCTTTAAACAGAGTTAAAGAATATAGTCGTAAAAAATACATGTATGGCTATTTCTTACAAATTCTTAAACCAAAAGCCGGTAAAATTGGAATTCCAACATCAGAGATGGCAAAAGGGTATGATAAAATTTCTATTACACTACACTCTAAAGAAACAAACGAAAAAGGAAAAGGAGAATATTTTGTAAAGAAAATAGGCAACTAAACCGCATAAAAAAAGCCTCATCACATTGATGAGGCATTTTTTATATAAATTTTCAATTATTCACTCATCATAGCGACAGCAATTCTTTTATAAATTCCGCCTTCTAATTTACTTCTAATTCCAGAAAATGCTGTAATCGTTTCGTCAATATCATCTTGAGTATGTGTAGCTGTTGGAATCAATCTTAAAATAATCAATCCTTTAGGAATCACTGGATATACAACGATAGAACAAAATACTCCGTAATTCTCACGTAAGTCCTTTACCATTGCCATTGCTTCAGGAATTTCTCCTTTTAAAAACACAGGTGTAATACACGTTTGTGTTGCCCCTAAATCAAAACCTGCTTCACGTAAACCACTTTGCAGTGCATTTGTGTTTTCCCATAACTTCGTTTTCAACTCTGGCATTGTACGCAACATATCTAAACGTTTCAATGCTCCTTTTACCATTGCCATTGGCAATGATTTTGCAAACATTTGAGAACGCATATTGTATTGTAAATATTGAATTACATCTTTATCTCCTGCGAAAAAAGCTCCAATCCCAGCCATAGATTTTGCAAAAGTCGCAAAATACACATCTATTCCATCTTGAATTCCTTGTTCAAAACCTGTACCTCTACCATCTTTCCCCAACGTTCCAAATCCGTGAGCATCATCTACTAAAAAACGAAAATTATACTGCTCTTTTAAAGCAATTATTTCTTTTAATTTTCCTTGTTGACCGCGCATTCCGAAAACTCCTTCAGAAACCACTAAAATTCCACCGCCAGTTATGGCTGCCATTTTTGTTGCACGTTTTAAGTTTTTCTCAAAACTCTCCATATCGTTATGCTTGTATACAAAACGCTTCCCTGCATGTAAACGAACCCCATCAATAATACACGCATGTGTATCCATATCGTATACAATAACATCATTTTTTGTAACCAAAGCATCAATCGCAGATACCATTCCTTGATACCCGAAATTCACTAAATATGCTGCATCTTTCTCAACAAACTCTGCACATTCTTTTTCCAATTGTTCATGAAAATTAGTGTGGCCAGACATCATTCTTGCTCCCATTGGGTAAGCCATTCCATGCTCCATTGCAGCTTCTCCATCAACTTTTAAAACTTCTGGATGATTTGCCAAACCTAAATAATCATTGATACTCCAAGTAATAACTTTCTTTCCATTAAAGTCCATTCTATTAGAAATTGGTCCTTCTAATTTTGGAAAAACAAAATATCCTTCCGCTTTATCAGCCCATTTACCAAGAGGTCCTTTATCTCCTTTTATTCTATCAAATAAATCTATAGTCATTGTATTTTATCTGGATTTTTTACAGAGTGCAAATTAACAGTTTTTTTAGCGATTTTTCAAATAAAAAAGCTTCTGATAGACATTGAGGCTTTTTTAAATATGCTGAATCCCTTAAGCTTCCTGCTTAACGACTCCATTTAATTCTTCTTTTAGGAATCCTTGAGCTTCCATCCAAGTATCGCTATATATTTTATTCATATACCTAGATCCATGATCAGGAAAAACCAATACTACAAAGCTATCTTCATTAAAAAACCCTTTGTTAGCGTATTGTTCTGTTGCTTGCATAACAGCCCCACTTGTATAGCCCGGGAAAATTCCTTCTTTTCTAACTATTTCTCTTGCCTTTAATGCAGCATCTTTGTCTGTTACTTTTTCATAAAAATCTATAACATCAAAATTTGTGGCAGTCGGAATTAAATTTTTCCCTAAGCCTTCAATTCTATATGGAAAAATTTCACTTTCATCAATCTCTCTAGTTTCGTGGTATTTTTTTAGAATTGAACCAAAAGCATCAACCGCTAATATTTGAACATTTTTATTTTGTTCTTTTAAATACTTACCTATTCCTGAAATCGTCCCTCCTGTTCCACTTGCAACAACTATATGGGTAACTTTCCCTTCTGTCTGCTCCCAAATTTCTGGTCCAGTAGAATGATAATGTGCATCAGAATTCAATTCATTAAAGTATTGATTAATATACACAGAATCTGGAGTTTCTTTATGGATTCTCTTCGCAACCTCATAATAAGATCTTGGGTCATCTGCAGCAACATTTGCAGGACAGATATGCACTTCTGCCCCCATTGTTTTAAGCATATCAATTTTATCTTGAGAAGACTTAGAACTCACTGCTAAAATACACCTATAGCCTTTTACCATACTAATCATGGCCAAACTAAACCCTGTATTCCCCGAAGTAGTTTCTACAATGGTATCACCAGGCTTGATGATTCCTTTTTTTTCTGCGTTTTCTATGATATGAATTGCAATTCTATCTTTTGCAGAATGTCCCGGATTAAAAGATTCTAGTTTTGCAAAATAAGAGCCTTTTAAATCTTTCGTTATTTTATGTAACTGAACAATTGGTGTTTGGCCAACCAGGTCCAAAATAGTATTGTTAATTTTTTGATTTCTAACCATATGTATGCTTTTTGCACTTTAGTACAACAAATTATTCTATTTTATTTTCTAAATCTAAAAGGAAAGAATAATCTTTTGCTGTTTCTTTTAATACATTAAATCTACCTGAAGCGCCTCCATGGCCTGCTTCCATATTTGTGTGCATTACTAATATATTTGAATCTGTTTTTAATGCTCTTAATTTGGCAACCCATTTTGCTGGCTCCCAATACTGCACTTGACTATCCCAATAACCAGTAGTCACTAGCATGTTTGGATATGCCTTCGCTTTCACTTGGTCATATGGAGAATAACTTTTTATATAGTCATAGTATTCTTTCTCTTTAGGATTTCCCCATTCGTCAAACTCACCCGTAGTTAGCGGAATACTTTCATCCAACATGGTAGAAATAACATCCACAAAAGGAACCGCTGCAATAATTCCGTTATATAATTCTGGATTCATATTTACAATTGCCCCCATTAACAAACCACCGGCAGAACCTCCCATTGCATATAAATGATCTGCAGATGTGTAGTTATGCTCTATCAAATACTTTGAGCAATCTATAAAGTCAGTAAATGTATTTTTTTTCTTTAATAACTTTCCATCTTCATACCAATCTCTTCCTAAATATTCACTTCCTCTAATATGGGCCAATGCATATACAAATCCTCTATCTAGTAAACTCAATCTTGTCGTACTAAACCCATCAGGAATCGTATATCCGTAAGAACCATAAGCATATTGCAATACGGGTGTATTTTCATTGATTTCGGTATCTTTTCTATGGACCAAAGAAATGGCTATTTTTTTTCCATCTCTTGCTGTTACCCAAACACGTTTGCTCGTGTAATTATTTTGATCAAACTTACCTCCTAAAACTTCTTGTACTTTTTTAACTTCTTTTGACCTATCTGACATATTAAAATCAATCACAGAACTTGGTGTTGTCATTGAATTGTATGAATAACGAATCATATCCGTATCAAACTCAGGGTTGGCATATACTCCTGCAGTATATGTTTCTTCGCTAAAAGGTAAGTAATAATCTTTTGTAGCATCCCAACGTTTAATTCTAATTTTATTCAGCCCATTAGTACGTTCTTCTAATACTAAATACTCTTTAAAGATAGAAACATCTTCTAATAGGGTATCTTCTCTATGCGGGATTACATCTACCCAGTTTTCTTTAGATGTTTTAGTTACCAAAGTTTTCATCAACTTAAAGTTTTTGGCACCATCTTTATTGGTTAACATATAAAAATGATCTCCATAATGCGAAACACTATATTCTAAATTTCGTTCTCTTGGTTGAACAACTTTAAAACTACCATTCGGATTGTTAGCATCTAACACTCTATATTCTGATGATAGTGTAGTATATGAAGCAATAACTATAAACTCGTTTGATTTTGTTTTTGCCACTCCAACTCCAAATGTATCATCACTTTCGTGATAGACCTCAACATCTTCTGATTCATCTGTTCCCAACACATGTTTAAAAACTTTATAACTTCGTAAAGAAACGGGATCCTTTTTTGTGTAAAACAACGTCTTATTATCATTTGCCCAAACAGAACCTCCTGTTGTGTTGGTAATGACATCTTTAAAAACCTCTCCTGTAACCAAGTTTTTAACCTGAATTACATATTGTCTTCTACTAATTGTATCAACGGCAAAAGCAACTAAGTCATTATTTGGACTCACATTTAATCCTCCTAATTGATAATAATCATGCTCTTTTGCTAAATCATTTACATTAAATAATAGTTCTTCTTTAGCCTCTAAAGTTTTATTTTTTCTAGTATAAATTGGATACTGTTCTCCTTTTTGATATTTGGTTATGTAGAAATACCCATTCTTTTTATAAGGAACAGAGGAATCGTCTTCTTTAATTCGAGATTTCATTTCTTCAAATAAAGAATCCTGAAACCCTTTTGTATGCGCCGTTATTTCATCATAATACGTATTCTCTGCATTTAGATACGCTTCAACCTTATTGGTTTGCTCATCTTTATTTTTCGCCTCTTTTTGCTGATCGGATAAACGCATCCAGAAATAATTATCAATTCTAATATCACCATGCCTTTCAATTTCTGTTGGAATCTTTTCTGCTGATGGTGCTTTTATTATAGTATTGTTCATTGAATCATTTTTACAAGAAGCTGCAAAAATAAGACTAAATGCCATAGCGCAAAACAATAACTTCCTCATTTTTTATATTTTTTGATTGGAGTGAAAATACTAAATTTGTATCAAATACAAAAAAGAGAGAATTATGTTTGGAGATATGTCCGGAATGATGAGTAAATTAAAGGAAGCACAACAAAAAGTTGAAGAAACAAAAACAAGATTAAACCACGTCTTAATTGATGAAAGATCTTCAAATGGTAAAATAAAAGTCACTATTACTGCAAATAGAGAAATAAAAGCAATTCAAATAGATGAAAGTTTACTAAACGATGCTGAAGAATTAGAAGATTATTTAATTATGACTTTAAATAATGCGATCAAAAAAGCGAACGAAATTAATGAGCAAGAATTAGCAATTGCCGCCAAAAGCGGAATGCCAAATATTCCAGGAATGGATTTATTTAAATAAATTTAGCGGTTTAGAATAATCAATTCCCTTTATCGTTTTAAATTGTAACGTAATCCATATGAAAATGAAATTGAAAAAAGTACTAAAATGGTCTGGAATAACACTGGCAATACTTGTAATTATCTTAGCTGTAACTCCGTATTTGTTTAAAGACAAAATACAATCGATGATTGCTAAAACGATTAATGAAAATATCAATGCAACTGTTACTTTTGACAACGTTGGATTAAGTTTATTTCGAAATTTCCCGAAAGCAAGTTTAACTATTGATGAGCTTACCATCGTAAATGAAGCCCCGTTTAAAGGAGACACGCTGTTTTATGCAGAAAAAATCAACTTAAAAATGAGTATTGGAGAACTCTTTAAAGATGCCTCTGAAACGTTAGATGTCCATAGTATTTCTACAATAAGTAGCAATCTTAACATTCGTATAAATAAAAAAGGAGTAGGCAGTTTTGATATTGCTAAAAAGGCCGAAATCAACACTACAGATACAATAGAAAACACTCCTTTTTCTTTAAGTATCCAAGAATACAATATCCAAAACCTACAACTTTCATTTACGGATGAAGCATCTAAAATGAAACTTCTATTAAAAGACCTTCATCATTCGGGTAAAGGCGATTTTACATCAGAAGTATTAGATTTAAAAACCACAACAAAAACACTTGTTTCTGTTAATCTGGATGGAACAAATTACATGCAAAATGTTTCACTTTCTTTGGATGCCATTTTAGGAATTAATTTAAAAAACAATACTTACTCTTTTAAGGACAACAAAGCTTTTATCAATCAATTGCCTTTAGAATTTAACGGGTTTGTGCAACTTGTTGAAAATGGGCAATTATTTGAGCTTACATTCAACACGCCAACTTCTTCTTTCAAGAATATGCTTGCTTTGGTTCCAGAACAGTATTCTGGAAATTTAAACAAGGTAAAAACTTCTGGAGATTTTAATTTAAAAGGAACAGTTAACGGAATACTAAGCGAAAAAACGATTCCGAAGTTTGATATTAATATCGCTTCTTCAAATGCCATGTTTAAATATGATGCATTACCAAAAGCTGTAAAAAACATTCATATAAATACCCAAATATCGAATTCGACTGGGACTATAAATGACACCAAAATTAACATCAATACATTCTCTTTTACGATTGATAAAGATGTTTTTGAAACCAATGGTAAAATCTATAATATTTCTAAAAACCCCACTTTTCAACTTTCTGCAAAAGGAACGATTGATTTGGGGAATATTTCGAAAGTATATCCTATCGCTTTAGAAAAAAATATTAGCGGTATTTTACGTGCAAACATTTCGACTTCTTTTGATATGAAATCTGTAGAAAAAGGAAATTATGAGCGCATAAAAAACAAAGGAGAATTAAGTTTAAAAGGATTTACATATGCTGGTAACGAATTAGCCAATACATTTATTATTGATAAAACTTCAGTTACATTTAATCCAAATCAAATCAAACTAACAGCGTTTGATGCAAGAACTGGAGATTCAGATATACATGTTACCGGAAATTTAGAAAACTTCTATGGCTTTCTATTCAAAAAACAAGAGCTGAAAGGGGAATTTGTAATGCATTCTGACTTTTTAAAAATTACAGATTTTATGACTTCAGTAATTGATAGCGTTGAAACAACAAATTCGAGCTCTAATACATCTGTTAAGATTCCTGCATTCTTAAACTGTTCTTTAACAGCCACTGCAAAAAAAGTAATCTACGACAACTTAACCTTGTCTAATGTTTCTGGAGCGCTGTTTATCAAAAACGAAGCTGTTGAACTAAAAGATTTAAAAATGGAATTATTTGGCGGAAACATCAGCATGAATGGATCTGTCTCTACCAAAGAGAAGACACCTGTTTTTAATATGAATTTAGGGTTAAAAGGGTTAAATATTTCCGATTCTTTTACACAAAT
>JAESTN010000353.1 GCA_016763595.1 Flavobacteriaceae bacterium
TAAAGGGCTGTAATTCTCCTATTTTCTGCATCAAATTAGATGTAAAATCTAAAGAAGGTGTTTCTAACGGAATTTCTTTCACATACTTTTTTGTAAAAGCATGGATTTCTTCTATGTGTTTATTTTCTCCCATAATGACTAATTAATTCTGGTTCTACTGTATTCTTAACAATGCTCAATAATTCCTTACGTGCTCTGTGTAATTTCACTTTTACATTTGCTTCACTCATAGATGTTACTTCTATAATTTCTTTCAAACTTAACTCTTTAAAATAGAAAAACATTAAAATTGCTCGTTCATCTTCTTGTAATTGTTGCATGCAGTTATTTATGACTGCTGCTCTTTCTTCTCTTTCAATGCCATCTAATACTGTTTCTACAGAGGATATGTAATTTACTGTAATATCATCAATGGCTACATTATTATAAGAATTCGATTTCTTTTTAATGGCATCTAAACTTGTATTGTAGGCTATTTTATACAACCAAGTCGAAAATTTCGAATCCCCTTTAAACTTAGGCAAGTATTTATATGCCTTTATAAATGCATCTTGAGAAACCTCTTCTGCCTCTTCTCTACTCTTCACCATTTTTACAGCTAAAGTAAATACCATATCCTTATACTTTTCTACTAAAAAAGCAAAAGCATTCGTATCTCCCTTTAAGGTTAACTCTATGTAGTTCTCGTCAGTTTTGTTGGCCATTATTATCTTTGACTTATAATATATAAAAAAGGTTACAGTTTTTTTTTATAAAATATATAAATTATCTACTTAATCTCATCTGTCATCTAAATCTCATCCGTCATCTCGACCAAAGCTAAGAGACCTTACTATAATAAGTACAACAGGGGTTTTTAAATTGTCTTCTCATTGCTTTGCTACATACGTGCAATCAAAATACATTTTTCATTTCAATAATACTCGAAACAACAACAATTCGTCATCTCAATTTCACCTATTATCTCAACCAAAGTAGAGAGGTATCAATATAATGATTTCAGTTGTACTCGAAATAACAGCGTACCATCAACTTAAACAACAACGAATTCGTTTGCCATCTCAGCCATCATGGTAAGATCATACTATAATAAGTACAACAGCGGTTTCTCTAGTACGCGAAATAACAAAAAGAAAAACTATTTTCATCTTTTTTGTAACCTTTATTTAAAAGTATCAGTCATATGGAATGAACGCATTAAATATAAACATTAAACAATATCATTATGGACGCAGTAGCAGTATTAGCAGTAATTTTTGGAACATTTTTCGGAATCTTTTATTTATTCTTTTCAACAAGAAATAAAGAAAGATTGGCATTAATAGAAAAAGGTGTCGATGCTAAAATATTTATGAAAGGAGAAAGAATTAAAGGCTCTTCTTCTTTTGCGAAGGTTTTTTTATTAAACATTGCATTGTTAGCAATGGGAATTGGAGTTGGAATTTTATTAGGAACTCTATTAACCTATAACTTTGGATATAGCGGTTCTTGGGCTAATCGTCCTGACAATTATATTGATGAAGGTGTATTCTACTCTGCTTCAATCTTCTTATGTGCTGGTGCAGCATTATTAATTGGATTTAACCAAACAAAAAAAATGGACAAAGAAGCATAAACTCTTTTTCAAATCAATTCAAAAAAACCATTTCTGTTTAGAAATGGTTTTTTTATTTTTAGCAAAGTTCCTATCTTAGAGCAAAATAAATTCACATGAAAAACAATCATGAAAGTTCTGTTTTTAAAGAGCTTCTAGATAAATTACAACAAGAAAGCTGGCAATTAGAACTGCTAATTTCTGGTTTTGCTATATTTGGTTTATTCACCTCGATTCCACAAGTAGAACAATACTTATTAGCAGCAAATTTTGACAATAGAATTACTGAAATTTTATTTTGGTTTGCACTTAAAATCTGTTGTTGGATACTCATATTTAATCTTCTAATTCATGTGGTTCTAAGAGGACTTTGGATTGGAGCTTTGGGCTTACGATATGTTTCTGGAGATATTGATTATGAAGAATTAAATTACTCCCCTAAATTCACCAAATTTCTTCAAAGAAAAATTGGCTCTTTTGACAAGTACATAGCCACACTAGAGAATTATTGCAGCATCTTATTTGCAATTTCTTTTTTATTGATATTTTATTTTTTAGCATGTATTTCTTTTATCGTTTCCATTCTGTTAATTGTCTTTTTTGTTCTAAAGCCAGAAATTACTAATGGTTCTTTAGATACTGTAAAAAACGTTTTTGGAGGCCTTCTAATTCTGTTCATTATATTTGGAGCCTTTTTAACATTTATTGACTTTATTACACAAGGTTTCTTAAAGAAGAAAAAATGGCTTTCTAGGTTTTACTTTCCACTTTACCGCTTTTATAGTGTGATTACATTTTCTTTTTTATACAGACCCCTGGTTTACAATTTCTTAGACAACAAGTTTGGGAGAAGGTTAAGTTTTATTCTTGTTCCTATCTTTGTTTCTGTATTATTTTTCTCTAGTTATCAGTATCGGAATTCTAATTACCTATCAGTAGACAGAAGCTCTTCATTAAATTATGCAAACCCTAATAATTATGAAGACTTACTTCAAAACAACAGCGATTTTGTAAAAATTGCTGCCATACCTTCTAAAGTTATTACAACTCCATATTTGAAAATATTTATGCTGTTTAAAGAAAATATTGAAGACAGACTCTTTAAATTCAATAAAGGTCTTAAACCTTTAAATGATTTAAGAGGATTAGAATCAGAATTTATTTTTACAACAAGTTCTCAAATAAGAATTAATTATAAAAAAAGAGATAGTTTGCTAAAAGTATATTTCAAAACATTTAATGAGGTACACGATGTATATATAGATGATAAAAAGTACACGTCAGATTTTATAGGAACTACCAATCAAAACAAAAAATTTGGTTTTGAAACCTATCTAGATATCAAAGAGCTAAAAGAAGGCAAACACCTATTAAAAATTACACGCAAACAAAAAAAGAAAAAAGACACCGTTCGCTATGCATTGGTGAAAATTCCTTTTTGGCACTATAAAAACAACTAACATGAAAAAATTAACACTCCTTTTTCTATTTTTCGCACTCTCTCTAACAGCGCAAACTGATCAAAAAATATACGATATTATTGATGCTGTTTCTGCAGATAGAATAAAAAATGACATTAAAACACTCACCGAGTTTGGAACCCGGAATACCTTTAGTGACACCCTTTCTAATACACGCGGAATTGGAGCTGCCAGACGCTGGATAAAATCAGAGTTTGAGAATATCTCTAAAAGTTGCAACAACTGTATTGATGTCTTTTATCAGAAAGATTTAGTCACCAAAAAAGGAAATCGACGTGTACCACACGATGCTTGGATTGTGAATGTGGTTGCCATACAAAAAGGCACAAAATATCCAAACAAGTATATTATTATGAGTGGAGACATTGACTCTAGAGCGGGCAATACCATGGACTTTACAACAGATGCTCCTGGAGCAAATGACAATGCTTCTGGAATGGCAGGCACCATAGAAGCTGCGAGAGTATTATCAAAATACACCTTTGAAAATAGCATTATTTATGTAGGCTTATCTGGTGAAGAACAAGGCCTTTTTGGAGGCGCAGGATTGGCAAAGTACGCCAAAGAAAAAGGCTGGGATATTATAGGTGTTTTAAACAATGATATGATTGGAAACATTACTGGAGTAGATGGCGTTATTGACAATCGTGCATTTCGAATCTTCTCTGAACCTGTTCCTGCTAACGAAACAGAAAGACAACGTAGGATGCGTCGTTTTTATGGTGGAGAAGTTGATGGAATTTCGCGTCAGTTAGCACGTTATACACATAAAATGACGAAAACCTATATGCCAGAAATGAATCCAATGATGATTTATCGGTTGGATCGGTTTGGGCGTGGTGGACACCATAGACCCTTTAATGATTTAGGATTTGCAGGAATCAGAATTATGGAAGCTCATGAAAACTACACACAACAACATCAAAATATTAGAACCGAAAACGGCATCAAATATGGAGATACATTTGAGCATGTTAATTTTGCCTATGCTAAAAAACTAACTGCTGTAAATGCCATTACTATGGCAGGACTGGCTTCTGCTCCACCAGCTCCAAAAAATGTGGGAATAGGTGGTATTGTAGAAGCTTCTGTTAAATTACAATGGGATAAAGTAGACGGCGCTAAAGGCTATAAAATATATTGGAGAGATACAACCTCTCCAACCTGGGACAACAGTCGATATGTAGGTGATCTGTCTCAATTTTTATTAAAAGGAGTTGTGATTGATAATTTCTTTTTTGGTGTGGCTGCTGTTGGTAAAAATGGTCATGAAAGTGTGGTGGTATTCCCATCTAAGATCGTTCGTAAATGGTAGAAAAACCCCAACTCTATTTTAAACAGCATGCAGAATGGAGGTCGTGGTTAGCAGACAACCATCAGCAATTTAAAGGTGTGTATTTGATCTTTTACAAAGTAGCATCCAAAGAAGAAAGCATGCGTTGGGAAGAAGCTGTAAAAGTTGCCTTGTGTTTTGGCTGGATAGATTCTACCGTAAAGAGTTTAGGCAATGGAAAGCGGCAACAATATTTCTGTCCAAGAAACCCAAAAAGTGTCTGGAGTGCTCTAAATAAAAAGTATTTAATCCAATTATTTGCAGATGACTTGATGCATTCAAGTGGAATTACAACTATTGAAACTGCAAAAGAAAATGGCTCTTGGATTGCTTTAGATGCTGTTGAAAAATTAATCATCCCGAAAGAATTACAAGTCCAGTTTGATAAAAACAAAACCGCATTTACCAATTACCGAAATTTTGCGCCATCCTACAGAAAAAATTACTTGTCTTGGCTTAACCAAGCAAAGAGAAAAGCCACACAAGAAAAACGCATTACAGAGATTATGAAGCTATGTGAACAAAATATTAAATCAAGAGGAGATTGGTAGCTTTATTTCTTGAAAGTATTTAAAAATATTTCGACAAAAGTGATAAATCATTCTTTAGATGAATATCCAAAAAGTAGCCTTTTTAAACCATGAAAATCAAGAGTTAAAAGGGCGTTTAGAACTCCCCTTAGATCAAAAACCTCATAACTTTGCAATTTTCGCGCATTGTTTTACCTGCAACAAAAACCTATCCGCAGTTAAAAATATCAGTCGCGCATTAACAGCTAACGGCTTTGGTGTATTGCGATTTGATTTTACTGGCTTGGGTGAAAGTGATGGTGATTTTGAAAATACTAACTTTTCTGGAAATGTAGATGATTTGATTAGCGCAGCCAATTTCCTAACAGAAAACTTTAGGGCACCAACCGTAATTATTGGACATTCATTAGGCGGTACTGCGGCAATTTTTGCTGCATCTAAGATAAGCGCTATTAAAGCAGTCGCTACTATTGGAGCCCCATCAAACCCAAAACATGTTCAGAATTTGTTGCGTAGCAATATTGATGAAATAAAAGCAAACGGTAAAGCTGTAGTTGACTTAGGAGGAAGGGAGTTCACCATAAAAAAGCAGTTTTTGGATGATTTAGAAACCCAATCATTACCTGAAGTTGCTAAAAATTTAAACAAGGCATTATTAATTATACATTCTCCACAAGACAGCACTGTAGAAATTAAAAACGCAGAAGAAATTTATGTGGCTGCCAAACATCCTAAAAGTTTTGTTTCTATTGATGGTGCAGATCATTTACTTCTAAAAAAAGAAGATTCTTTGTATGTGGGGAATCTAATTGCCAATTGGACAAAACGGTATCTCAATATTCCAAATACGGAGACCTTAAAAACAACACACCAAGCACTTGCTAGTTTAGATGCTACCCATGGTTTTTCTACACAAATGAAAGTTGGAAGCCATTATATGATGGCTGATGAACCCACTAGTTTTGGAGGAAATAACTTTGGTCCTTCTCCTTACGAATATGTTTCTGCAGGATTGTCTGCCTGTACAGCGATGACCATTCAAATGTATGCGAAGCGAAAAAATTGGCTAGTAGAAAATGTAGAAGTACATACCAGTTATGATACAATTCATGCCGAAGATTGTAATGACTGCGAAAATGAAAATGCCAAAATAGCCGTTTTTAATCGTGAGATAAAACTACTTGGAGATCTAGATGACAACCAAGTAAAACGCCTGTTACAAATTGCAGATAAATGCCCTGTACA
>JAESTN010000354.1 GCA_016763595.1 Flavobacteriaceae bacterium
CCGGAAAACACAATAACAATAGGGAAACAATTACAAAAAGCAGGGTATACAACTGCTGTTTTTGGTAAATGGGGACTAGGAGCTCCAAACACAGAAGGTGTACCAAACAGACAAGGTTTCGATGAGTTTTACGGGTATAATTGTCAGCGTCAGGCTCATAATTTATATCCTTCACATTTATGGGAAAACGAGACCAAAGTACTCTTAAATAATGAATTGGTAAACCCGGGTTCAAACTTGGAAAAAGACGCCGATATTAATGACCCAAAAAGCTATGCTCGTTTTACACAACAAAATGACTATGCTCCAAAGATGATTCATGATAAAGCACTACAATTTATTAAAGACAATAAAGAGCAACCTTTCTTTATGTATTATGCTTCTCCACTGCCTCACGTTCCTTTGCAAGTTCCAAATGAATATATAGAAGCGTATAAAAAAGAATTTGGTGATGAAAAACCATATACTGGCAAAAGTTATTTCCCAACTCAATATCCAAATGCCACCTACGCAGCAATGATTACCTATTTAGATATGCAATTGGGTGAGTTAATTTCTGAATTAAAAAAACAAGGAATATATGAAAATACACTCATTGTTTTTACAAGTGATAATGGACCGACCTATACTGGCGGAGTTGATGCTAACTTTTTTGACAGCGCCAAACCTTTTGATAATAAGTACGGAAGAACGAAAGGATTTGTATATGAAGGTGGGATTAGAGTACCACTAATTGCAAGTTGGCCAAATACGATTGAAGCTGGCTCAAAAACAACTCATATTTCTGCCTTTTATGACATGATGCCAACGTTGATGGATATTGCGGGACTTGACACCCCTAAAGAAACAGATGGCCTTAGTTTTAAAAACACATTGATTGGAGAAACACAAGAAAAGCATGATTTTCTGTATTGGGAATTCCCAAGTTACCAAGGGCAACAAGCCGTAAGAATGGGGAAATGGAAAGCGATTCGCAAAAACATCTTTAAAGGAAATTTAGAAATAGAATTGTACAATCTAGATATTGACATTAAAGAGCAACACAACATAGCAAAACAGTTTCCAGACATTGTAAAGCAGCTAGAACTCATTATGAAGCAAGAACATGTACCTGCAGAAAACGAACGTTTTAAATTTAAACAATTAGGAGATAAATAAGCCACAAAAAAAAGCAGCCAATTGGCTGCTTTTTATATCATATAAAGATTTTCCTAGAAAGGTAAATCGTCTGGTTCTGTACTTGAAGTATCAGCTGCAGGTTTAAATTGATCAACAGGTGGCAAATCTTGAGGCGCTGCTGCTTGCATCGCTTCAATTCTCCATCCTTGAACCGAGTTAAAATATTTTGCAACTCCTTCTGGATTGATCCATTCTCTACCTCTTAAGTTGATAGAAACTTTCACATCTTGTCCTACAGCATAACTGTTTAATAAATCACATTTATCTTGAACAAACTCAATCATAATCATTTGTGGATACTGCTCATCAGTTGTAACAACTACTTCGCGTTTTCTAAAACCACTAGCACCAAAAGTTTGTGTCTCGTTAATTAATTTAATTTTTCCAATAACTTCCATATTCTTGTTCTATTTAATTAAAAGTACTCTCCAGGCACTTTCTGTATCATTCGTATTTAAAAACTCTTTGGCAAATGTATGTTTTTTTAGACTGTTTAGCCCAATAAATTTCGAATTGTCTTTTGCAAAGTTATCAACATTCTCTTGACTTGGCAATTGCTCAACATTCCCTAATTTCCCTAAATCATTCCCTGTTAAAACAGTACTATTTCTTATTTCTAAAGGAATCATATCTACTCCAATACCCAAGGTTGAGATTGGTTTTGGGATTTCAAAAAACCCTTCTTTCGCTCTAGAATAATAGTTCCCTCCTGCTCTTGCAACCAAATCGATTTTATGTTGATCAATCGCACCATTCTCATCTAAAACCGCTTCATTTATATGCAATTTAACAACTTCACAAACAATTAAATTACCAGCGCCTCCTTCATTACCCAAATGAATTATTTCTTTTACTTTACATTCAAACTGCACAGGAGATTCAGCCACTCTAAATGGTTTTACTTTGTCAGATTTTAACATGGTAAAACCTGCTTTATCAAACTCATTTACACCTTTAGCATATTCTGTACTACTCAAAGACATTTGATGCACAATATCATAATTGACAACATTAATGACCACTTCTTTGGTTTCCATTGCATTTTCTAAAGTATGCTTTGTGGTATTGCCTCGAACTCTTCTTGCCGGAGAAAATATCATGATTGGCGGATTTGCGCTAAACACATTAAAAAAGCTAAATGGCGATAAATTAGGATTCCCGTCAGCATCAATAGTACTAGCAAATGCAATTGGTCTTGGCGCTATTGCACCTAATAAATAACCGTGTAATTTACTTGTTGGTATTTCTTTTGGATCTATAGAAAGCATTTTATCATTTTATTATGAGGTGTAAATATACTATCATTTTATAAAATGGGTTATGTAATAATATAGATTATATTTGTAATACATGAGCTTATTTAAAAATACGGTTTTCACAAAACGAATCATCATTTTCGTATTATTTATTATTGTTTCTTTAATCCTTTGGAACACCTATATTTTCTTTCAAAAATTCAAGAAAGAAGAACGTGCTAAAATGGAAATATTGGCAGCTGCACAAAAAGAATTAGTAACCAATACTGATTTAAATGCGAGTGTTAATTTAGAAACCAAAATCTTTGAAAATATTACCAACATTCCTTCTATTTTAGTTGATCACAACGGAAATATCAACTCTTTTTACAACTTAGATTCAACAAAAACGGACAACCCAGTCTACTTACAGAATCAATTGGCAATCATGAAAAAACAAAATGCGCCCATTGAAATTAAATATGAAGAAATCACGCAATATGTATATTATAGAGATTCAGATTTACTAAATAAGTTGACTTATTATCCAATCGCATTAATCTTGATTCTATTGTTGTTTTTAATGGTAATTTACATGCTGTTTTCTTCTAATAAAATTGCAGAACAAAATAGATTATGGACAGGAATGGCAAAAGAAACTGCACATCAAATTGGCACACCATTGTCTTCTTTATTAGGGTGGATAGAAATTCTAAAGACCGAAAACATTGATCAAGATCATGTGATGGAAATGGAAAAAGATGTTGATCGTTTAAATACGATTGCCAATCGATTTTCTAAAATTGGTTCGGTCCCAGAACTAGAAAAACACGATATTATACACGCTTCTAAAACGGCTTTTGATTATTTAAAAAACAGAAGTTCGAAACAGGTTTCTTTTCAATTCAATGCGACTAATGATACTGCGTTCTCAAACATTAACCAAGAATTATTTGGTTGGGTTATAGAGAACCTGGTAAAAAATGCAATTGATGCTATGAAAGGGAAAGGGAGTTTGGCTTTAGAAATTTCTACTACAGATAAATGGATTCAAATTACGGTTTCTGATTCTGGAAAAGGCATTCCAAAATCGCAGTTTAAACAAATTTTTAAACCTGGTTTTACGACTAAAAAACGTGGCTGGGGATTGGGGTTATCCTTATCTAAACGAATCGTAGAAGAATATCATAACGGAAAAATATTTGTGAAAAAATCTGAGCTCAATAAAGGAACTAGTATTCGTGTTCTACTACAAAAGACTTAAAAATTAGTTGAAATTTTGTCAGCCAATGCAACAAACTCATCATGCTTCATCTTTAGTTTCTTACTTGTAAAATTAATATCAGAGACCTTGTCAATCGGAATTAAGTGCACATGTGCATGCGGTACTTCTAACCCAACTACTGTCATTCCAATTCTATTACACGAAACTGTTTTTTCTAATGCTTTTGCAACTTTATAAGCAAATTGCATTAAACCGATATAGGTTTCAGAATCTAAGTCGAATACCTTATCTACTTCTTTTTTCGGAACCACTAAGGTATGTCCAATAGCATTAGGGTTGATATCTAAAAAAGCATAATAGTTTTCGTTTTCTGCTATTTTATAAGAAGGAATCTCACCGTTTATTATTTTAGTAAAAATACTGCTCATTATATTGTTGTTTTCATTTCAAATATAACCAAAAAACGCGTTGCAAATGCAACGCGTTTTTTAATATACATATATTTTTATCTAGAAATTTCCATAACTTCAAACTTCATAATTCCATTTGGAACTTCAATTTCTGCAATCTCACCTACTTTTTTACCTAATAACCCTTTTCCAATTGGAGAATTCACAGATAGTTTTCCGTTTCTAACATCCGATTCAGAATCTGCAACTAAGGTATATGTAAATTCCATTTTATTCGCCGTATTCTTTATCTTCACAACAGAATGTATTAAGGTTTTAGACGTATCTAATTGAGATTCATCTATGATTCTTGCACTAGAAACAACATTTTTTAATTTCGCTATTTTAAATTCTAAATGAGATTGTTCTTCTTTTGCGGCGTGATATTCTGCATTCTCACTCAAATCTCCTTTATCTCTTGCATCAGCAATTTCTTGCGTAACTCTAGGTCGTTCAATCTGCTCTAATTGATACAACTCATCTTTTAGTTTTTTTAACCCTTCTACTGAATAATATGATACTTCACTCATAATCCTACCCTTATATTTTATAAAACACAAAATCTCATCACCGTTTTATCAGAATGAGATTCATACGCAAATATACAAAATATTTGTAACTTGTCCACGTTTAAAAACAATGACAAAATTTCAATAATGAGAAACTTCTTTTTTGCACTAATTACGGTACTAGCCTTTAGCAACTGCACAAATAACAATCAAAACAATGACATTTTACCGTATATACCTGTTAATGAAACCATCAATTTAAGTTTACCAGCATACATCAACTTAACGGTCCCTGGAGGGTGGGCTTATACTACTGGAGGCATTAGTGGAATTATTATTTATAATATAAACGGTACACAATTTAAAGCTTATGAGCGTTCAGCGCCTCATATTTCACCCAGAAGTTGTTCTCAAATGGTTGTTGAAAATAGTATTAGAATGAAATGTCCTTGTGATGATAGTGAATTTAATATTTTAAATGGAGCACCATTGACTGATGGGGTTTCTCACTCGGCTAGAGAATATTTAGTAACAAATTTAAACGGAACCATTTTACGAATCACAAACTTTTAATAGTTCAGAATCAAAATAGATTCTTATTTTTGCAAGCACAACACACAACTAAAATATTACAGTGAAAAATTATTTTTCTTCCGATTTTAAATTAGGCGTTCTCGGTGGCGGTCAATTAGGAAGAATGTTACTTGCCGAAACTCAAAAATACGACATACATACAGCTATTTTAGATGCTTCCCCAGAAGCTCCATGTGCTCAAATTTGTAACGAATTTCATATTGGAAACTTATTAGATTTTGACGCTGTTTACAACTTTGGAAAAGGGGTAGATGTTTTAACTATTGAAATAGAACATGTAAATATTGATGCATTGTATCAATTAGAAAAAGAAGGATTAAAGATATACCCGCAACCTTCTGTTATTGAGATCATTCAACACAAAGGAAAACAGAAAGATTTCTTTGTGAAAAACACCATTCCTACCTCTCCACATAAACGTTTTTCTAACAAGGCAGCATTGCTGTCATATTGTAAAGAGAATATCGTTGAGTTCCCTTTTGTATGGAAATCTGCGCAGTTTGGATATGATGGAACAGGAGTAAAAGTGGTTCGCTCTTTAGATCATATTCAAAACTTAGCGGATACCGATTGTATTATTGAAGAATTGATTCCATTTAAAAACGAATTGGCAGTAATTGTTGCCAGAAATGCATCAGGAGAAATCAAAACATATCCAGTTGTTGAAATGGAATTTCATCCAGAGGCCAATCAGGTTGAATATGTAATTTGCCCTGCAAGAATTGATGATTCTGTTGCAAATAAAGCAAGAGAAATCGCATTAAATGTTGCAAAATCATTTGAACATGTTGGTTTATTAGCCGTAGAAATGTTTCAAACCAATGATGATGAAATCTTAGTCAACGAAGTTGCACCAAGAACTCACAATTCTGGACATTATAGTATAGAAGCTAGTTACACGAATCAATTTGAACAACACTTAAGAACAGTACTAAACCTTCCTTTAGGTAACACAGAAAGTAAAGTTGCTGGGATAATGGTTAACTTGGTGGGAGAAGAAGGGTATAGTGGTGATGTAATTTATGAAAACATTGAAAAAGTGTTACAAATTGACGGTGTTACGCCACATATTTACGGGAAGAAAACAACCAAACCTTTTCGTAAAATGGGACATGTAACCATTGTTGACAAAGACATCGATAAAGCTCGAATAACAGCCCAAAAAGTAAAAGAAACAATTAGAGTAATAAGCAAATAATACGTCATTACCAGACTCAGCGAAATGAGCTATCTCACGAATCAAAACAGATTACTTCATTTCATTGGCAATAACTAAAAATTAATAAAAGATGGTAGGAATTATAATGGGAAGCGATTCAGATCTTCCAATCATGCAAGAAGCAATAGATATTTTAGAAGGTTTCGATATTCAAATTGAAGTAGATATCGTTTCTGCTCATAGAACACCAGATAAATTAGTTGCGTATTCTAAAAATGCACACACTCGTGGTATCAAAGTAATTATTGCTGGTGCTGGAGGTGCGGCACATTTACCTGGAATGGTTGCTTCAATGAGTCCATTACCGATTATTGGGGTTCCTGTAAAAAGCAGAAACTCTATTGATGGATGGGATTCTATTTTGTCTATTTTACAAATGCCAGGAGGAGTTCCGGTTGCAACAGTCGCTTTAGATGGTGCAAAAAATGCAGGAATCTTAGCTGCTCAAATTATTGGAGCCTCAGACAAATGTGTGATGGATAAAATTATTGCTTATAAAGAAGGCTTAAAATTAAAAGTAGAACAAGCTTCACAAAAGGTGAAAAAATAAGCTTCTCGAACTCTTTTATAATATTAAAAAATAATCATCATTCATGTATGATGATTATTTTTTTACTCATACGTCTGCTTGAATCCAGTTCAACAACTACGATATAGATTCCTGATTTTAGTTTTGATATATTTCTAGGGTCCTTTACAACATACGTATCGACCTCTTTTCCTAAAATGTTTACTATTTTTATGCTCTTTATCTTTTCTAGAGTGTTTTTTAATTGAACAACCAACTCTTTGTTTCCATTCACATACGCGATTAATTTACGCTCGGGGATTACTTGATCATCCATATTTAAAGTTTGTGGGTCTTTTGTGTAATGCACTTTAAATCGTGTATTGTTTTCACCGACACTACTCACTGTAAAAACATGAGCTTCTTTCCTTAAATCAATCACTTTATTTTCTTTAGTATCTTTCAAAAAAATATAATATTCAGCGTCGATATGTTCCTCACTAATTTCTATAGTATACGTTCCTATTTCATCAACAACAAATCCCAAGGAAATTACCTCTTCTATAGTTGTCAACTCTGGAAGACCTTGTATGGTCGCTTTTTTCTGATTTCCGATCAAAGAATAAAACCCTAATTTGGTATTTGTTACGTCGAATGGGCCATCGTATAAGTTATCAAATTCAAAAGTAGCACCTTTTAAAAACCCTACTAAAATTGAATTTATTTCATTTCCTCTTCTAAGTAAAAACCATGAACGCCCCTTTTTTTTATCGCTTTTTGTCTTTGACTTCCCTTTAAAAAACTGGTTGTTATTTCCCACAATCTGATGTGTGGTTTTAAAGGTCATGGTACCCGCACTTGTTGTTCTTATAAAAAACCCTTGACCTACTCCAATTTTCCCGGTAGCAGTATTGGTACCTCCTCCAGTAAGGTTATATTGTTTATAATCTGAAACCAAATTATCTCCTACTTCTGCAGTGCTTTGATCCCAATAATAAATAGTTCC
>JAESTN010000355.1 GCA_016763595.1 Flavobacteriaceae bacterium
AAAATCAAAAATTAGAGAAGCCGCAGAAGTTGAAGAAAAACTCGGCTATGATACTAGAATGAGTGCCCGCTGGAAAAAAGATTTGGAACCTTTAGGCACTGATATGAATAAGCCTTTTATTGAAGAAGCTCCATGGGTAGTAATTGCGTTTAAAAAAGTATATGAGTTTGATGAAGACGGCACAAAACATAACAATTATTATGTCAATGAATCTGTTGGAATTGCATGTGGAATGATGATTTCTGCAATACAAAATGCAGGCCTAGTAACATTAACACACACTCCAAGTCCGATGAACTTTTTAGCAAAAGTCTTAGATAGACCTTCCAACGAACGTGCCTATATCTTATTTCCTATCGGATACCCAAAAGACCGAGTATTTGTTCCTAATATTGAACGAAAGTCTATTGATGAAGTTGCTTGTTTTTTTGAGTAGTTAAGTTCGTTATTACATGTCCTTTTTGGTTTTGTATCTAAGTTTCTTTTTAAATGAATTTGTGAACGCTTGATGTAATAAATTGATTATATTTCCGCAACTACAGGAAAGGCTTCGCACATTTAATTGCAAAAAATCATACACAAATACCTTATCGACAAGCATGAATACTATGGAACGTTTTTTTCCTAATCAAAGATACACCAGTAAAGGCGAGCCTGAATTAGGTGTAGGTGTTTTAACAGAAATCAGTAAAGGAAAGGTTCAGCTATTCTTTTCTTCATCTAATGAAACACGTTTGTATGCGCTTGAAAGTGCTCCGTTACAGAGAGTTATTTTTAAATTGGGAGACACAATAATGGATACAAAAGGGCAACCTTTATTTATAAAACGTATTGAATTAGAAAATAACCTATACATCTATTATGAAGAAAATAAAAAGATATCTGAAGCAGAACTTGGCAATGTATCGGTAAATCACGGTGTAGATGATAAGCTTTTTATGGGTGATGTAGATTCTCCTCTAGCCTTTGCTTTACGTAGAGAAACATTACAACACGAATATAAAAGAAGATTGTCTCCTGTACATGGATTTGTAGGTGGAAGAATAGATCTTATTCCTCATCAACTCTACATTGCGCACGAAGTAAGTTCAAGATACGCTCCTCGTGTTTTACTATCAGATCAAGTTGGTCTTGGAAAAACAATTGAAGCTTGTTTAATCCTTCATCGTTTATTATTAAGCGGACGAATTTCGAGAGTGCTAATTTTGGTTCCTGAATCATTATTACATCAATGGTTTGTTGAAGTTTTACGTCGATTTAATATGTGGTTTAATATTTTTGATGAACCACGCTGTGCTTCACTAGATAACAGTGCTCCAGATGGTAATCCCTTTTTAGACAATCAACTTATCATTTGTAGTATTGAATTTTTAGCAGGTTCTGCAAAGCGAACTAAGCAAGCGTTAGATGCTAACTGGGACATGCTCGTTGTAGATGAAGCACATAATCTGGAATGGTCTCCTAACAAAGCAAGTCAAGAGTATCGCACTGTAGAAAAATTGAGTAAAGTTGCAAAAGGGTTATTGCTTCTTACAGCTACTCCAGAACAATTAGGTGTCGAAAGTCATTTTGCAAGACTCCGATTACTTGATCCAAATAGATATGCAAACTACGATGATTTTATAAATGAATCTTCTGATCATAAAAATATTGCCAATATTGTTGAAAAATTACACCTAGGAAAAGAGCTGAATGCCAAGGATGTAAATGTATTAGAAACTCTTTTCCCTAAAGAGAACATACAATCAATCTCTAAAAGAAAAAGCGTCGCTAAAGACAACCTTATAGAGAACCTACTTGACCAACATGGTCCAGGTAGAGTCTTGTTTCGAAATACCAGATCTGCAATGCGTGGATTCCCACAGCGAAAAGCACATCTTATTCCTATAAAAACAACGAAAGATAAAGAACTATGGATTGAGCGTTTAAGTAATGAGTTTTCTTATGAAACAGAGACAAACGAAACAACAAGTAAACAACAATTTTGGTTTGCCAAAGATCCACGTGTTGAGTGGTTGTTAACAACAATAAAAGAAACCCATCCAGAAAAAGTACTGTTAATCTGTAAAAGCAAAGAAAAAGTACTGGCATTAGAAGATGCTTTGATTACCCGTGCTAATTTAAAAGTTGGCGTATTTCATGAAGGACTTACCATAGTACAACGAGATAGAAATGCAGCATGGTTCTCTGAAATAGACGGTGCACAAATACTTCTTTGTTCTGAAATAGGAAGCGAAGGACGAAATTTTCAATTTGCGCATCATCTTGTTTTATTTGATTTGCCGCTACATCCTGAATTATTGGAGCAACGAATAGGACGCTTAGATAGAATTGGTCAAACAGAAGAGATACAGATTCATGTTCCTTACCTTATCAATAGTCCACAACATGTACTTACAAAATGGTTTCATGAAGGGTTGAATGCTTTTGAGAGCAATCTTGAAGGTGGAAATAAAATTTATAACGTATTTAGTAGTCAATTACTTAAACTTTTAAAACCACACGCAAACACAGATAATAGTTCGGAATTGAAAGTATTGGTACACGAAACTTCCATTTTTCAAAATAGACTTCAAAAAGACCTAGCAGATGGTCGTGACAGATTACTCGAAATGAACTCCTTTCGTCTAAAGGCAGCAGCAAAACTGGTAAAACAAATTCAAGCAGTAGACAAAGACAAGAGCCTTGAAAAGTATCTCACAAAAGTCTTTGGCTTTTTTAATATTGAAATGGAAGATCTTCCCTCTCGAAGTTATTTTTTAAAACCTATTTCAGTAATTGCTGAAACATTCCCTTCTATACCTGAAGAAGGTGTATCTGTTACATTTGATAGAAAACATGCACTTAGCAGAGAAGAAATAAGTTTTCTTAGTTGGGATCATCCGATGACAACCGATTCAATAGATTTGGTATTAAGTTCAGGAACTGGTAGTGCTAGCTATGGAGTTTTAAAAGCAACAAAAAGTCCAGGTCTTCTACTCGAAGTCCTTTTTATTATTGAAACATCAGCTGTACAAAACATATATGTAGACCGTTTTCTTCCAAAGACACCTCTAAGAATTATAGTAGATCATACTGGTAATGAAGTGACAGATAAGTATCCTATTGAAACATTCGATAATAAATTGATTACTGGTCAAATAGATTCTTTACTTGATAATGAAATGCTCGTCGAAACGCTCTTGCCTAATATGATAAAAACAGCTACAGAAATTGCTAAAAAACAGCGTGTAAAAGAAATAGAAAACGGACTAAATCGAATGAACATGACTCTGAATCATGAGATAGATCGATTAAAAATATTGCAAGAGAAAAACAATAATATAAGACCCGAAGAAATTCAAATAGCACTTAAAGAACAAGCCGAACTAACATCATTAATAAAAAATGCACACGTACGAATGGATGCTATTCAGCTTATTAGAAAAGAGTAAATTGTTAGCTACTAAGAATAAAATAGGGTCTATATTAAATATATAAAACAGAAGAAAAATAAAACCTAGAGCGTCAAATTTAACAAAGTATAACACTTCTAGATGTTTGTAACACTAGTTGTTTTAGAAATATTAATCACTTACATTAAAATAAACCCAGCTATTCCAACAAATACCACAATTTGTGTCCACTTTAAGTAGAGACCAACATTTTTATGGCTCTTAATATAGGTAGAAATTGCCCCGGCCAAAATTGCAATGGCAGAAAACACCAATAGTGAAATAAACATAAATATGAATCCCAAAACATAAAACTGAATAACGGTACTTAAAGAACCGCTAAATAAAAACCCTGGAAAGAATGCCAAAAAGAAAATAGACACTTTGGGGTTTAATACATTCATTATAAAACCTTGCTTAAACAATTGCGTTGTTGTTTTCTTTTCTACATTGTCTTCTGAAAATGCAATAGAGGCATCCGATTTGAATACTTTAAAGGCCAAGAACAGTAAATAGGCTGCACCAAATAATTTTATTCCAAAAAACAAGGATTCACTTTCTTTGATAATTGCCGAAACTCCAAAAGCCAATAGTGAAGTGTGTACAATACAACCAGAAATTAACCCGAAAACGGTTGCCAGTCCATACTTTTTACCGTTCACAATACTCTGGGTTAATACATAGATATTGTCTGGTCCAGGAGAAAGTGCTAAAGCTAGTGTTGCTATTGAAAAAGAAATTAGGGTTTCTAACATTAAATTAAATTACTCTTTTATTACTATAAAATTATGCCTGCTTTAAAATTGCCTTGTTTATTTTTTTAATCAAACTTGGTCCTTCATAAATAAAACCTGTATATATCTGTACCAAATCTGCTCCTGCATTCAATTTTTCTATAGCATCTTCTGCAGAATGTATGCCTCCTACTCCAATTATCGGAAATGACTTGTTAGAATTGTCTGCTAAATATTTAATCACCTTAGTACTTTGTGATTTTATTGGCTGATCACTTACTCCACCTTTCCCTATTTCTAGCAAACGTTCATTAGACACTTTTAAATTGTCTCTAGTTGTGGATGTATTTGATGCGATTACACCATCAATCTTTGTTTCCGCAACCAATTCAATAATTTCATCCAACTGATCATTGTTTAAATCTGGTGCTATTTTTAATAAGATTGGTTTTTGTGTTGCTTCTTTGGTATTCAATTCTTGAACCGTAGAAATCAATTCAATCAAATAGTCTTTATCGTTTAA
>JAESTN010000356.1 GCA_016763595.1 Flavobacteriaceae bacterium
GATTCAGTTTTCAGTAAAAGATGGAGGAGGTAGTTTAAGTGATTTTAAAATTCTAGGAGCCAATGTAATTGCTAAAATTAGAGGGATATATTTTGTAGACGATAGAGGAATCGAAATTACGAACCTTACCACGGATTTCACCTATACTAAAACTCAGATGCTTTTTAAGAATACCGTTTTAGAAACCAAAACCTCTACGTTAAATGCAAACATTCTATTTAACTATCAACGTGAAGATTTGCAATTCTTTAATGATAAAGTAGCTATAAAAGCTGATTTTATTAAAAGTAGAATTTCGTTAATGGATTTACAGAAGCTTTACAGTGAATTTGGTGTAACTGATGTACTAAATTTAAATGGAAATTTTACAGGGACTTTAAATGACTTTAAAGTAGCTAATTTAGAAGTGCTATCTGACGATGGTTTTGTTGTTAAAGGAGATTTAGAGTTTAAAAATGCCATTAACACAGAAAAAGGTTTTTCTTTTAAAGGGACTTTGAAAAATGTTACTGCAAATTATGATGTCTTAAAAAGCGTATTGCCAAACTTGATAGGGAAATCGTTGCCAAAAGAATTTAAACGTCTTGGAGATTTTACGCTAAAAGGGACAACATTTATAAATGAAGATACACTAGATGTAGATGTCGTAATTAAATCAAAAATTGGAACCGTAAATGCAGATTTAAAACTAACCAACATCGCTACTATTGATGCTGCCAGTTATAAAGGAAACGTTGAATTTATAAATTTCAATCTCGGTAGATTTTTTGACGCGCCTCTTTTAGGGAAGGTTACCCTAAATTGTGATGTAAATGGAACTGGATTTAGAATTGATAATATCAATACTGGAATTGTTGGTGTAATTAGTGAGTTTGAGTTTAAGGGGTATAATTATAAAGGTTTAAACGTAAGTGGGTTATTTCAGAAAAGACTGTTTAACGGGAATTTAAATGTAAATGATGAATTCTTAAAAATGAGATTTAGCGGTTTGGCTGATTTTTCATCTAAGATCAATCGATTCGATTTTACGGCAACTATTTCTGAAGCAGATTTGGTTAAAACGAACTTGTTTACAAGAGATAGTATTTCAAAAATAAAAGGCCAACTAGAATTTGATATCGTTGGGAATACTTTTGATGATATCACAGGGAAAACGACTTTCAATAATATTGAGTACACCAATCAAAAACAATCCTATAAATTTAAAAGATTTATTGTTTCGTCATCTGTTAAAGAAAACATTAAAACGATAAATATTAATAATAACTCAGATGCAAATGGCATTGCTCAAGGGTACATTAAAGGAGATTTTAAATTTAGCGAGTTAATCCCGCTAACCCAAAACGCTTTGGGTAGTGTGTATGCAAATTATACGCCTTATAAAGTTGCACCAAATCAAGTTATCGAATACAATTTTAATGTGTATAACCAAATTGTAGACCTGTTCTTCCCAGAAATATATATAGATGAAAACACCAATATTAACGGTTTAATTGATACGAAGAATGATATCTTTAAACTTGAATTAAAATCTCCAAAAGTAATTGCATATGGAAATGTATTGGACTCAATTAACCTAAGAGTAAATACTCAAAATAAGTTGTATAACACGCATTTGAGAGTGTCAAAGATTAATACAAAGTATTTTAATGCCACAAAACTAAACTTAATCAATAGGACAGAAAACGATACATTGTTTG
The DNA here is from genome assembly GCA_016763595.1 of Flavobacteriaceae bacterium. Classification (GTDB taxonomy): domain Bacteria; phylum Bacteroidota; class Bacteroidia; order Flavobacteriales; family Flavobacteriaceae; genus Polaribacter. The sequence goes on from JAESTN010000356.1 coordinate 1,701, forward strand.
TGAAGTCAGAATTTAAGGGAGATAATAAGCCGGATGAGACTTTTAATATGGATTTCTTTTATACGTTTAATGAAGAAAAAAAGTCGGTTTTAGGAATACAAAAATCAACCTTTAATTTTGAAGAAAATACTTGGAGAATAAACCCAAAGGATAATAAAGACAATAAAGTAGTATTTGACCTTAAAAAGAATGAATTTAATTTTAGTCCTTTTAATCTAAAATCTAACGAACAAGAAATTTCTTTTAAAGGAGTGGTTAAAGATTCAACCTATAAAGATTTAAAAATTGATTTTGTAAATGTAAAATTATCAAGTTTTTTACCTCCAATAGATAGTTTGTCTATGGACGGTATATTGAGTGGGAAATTGGACTTTATGCAAAAAGATGGGCAATACAGTCCAAAAGGGAATTTGTCTGTAAAAGGTTTTAAAATTAATTCTTTTGATCAAGGGGATTTAAGTATAAAAGTAGTAGGAGAAAATTCGTATGAAAAATATGCTGTTGATTTGTCCTTAGAAAATTTAAATAGAAAAAGTATTACCGCAAAAGGGACGGTAGATTTCACACAACAAAGACCCGTTATAGATTTGAAAGTTAGCTTAGATAAGTTTCAATTAAATGCGTTTAGCCCTTTAGGTCAAGATGTGCTATCAAAAATAAGAGGCGTAGCTTCTGGGAGTTTTGATGTTACTGGGTTTTTAAGAAATCCTGATATGAAAGGAGAATTGGAATTGAAAGATGCTGGTTTGCAATTCCCCTATTTAAACGTCGACTATGATTTTGAAGGTGCCACAAAAATTAAATTAGATAAACAGTCTTTTATATTTGAAAAATTAAATTTATTAGATACAAAACATAACACAAGAGGAGATTTTAGTGGTGCTATTTCCCATAAAAATTTTAAATCTTGGTATATGGACCTTAATATTCTGACAGATAATTTGGTAGTGTTAGATACAAAACAATCAGAAGGGTTATTATATTACGGGACTGCTTTTATTAAAGGAAGTGCAGATATTGTTGGTCTGACAGAGAGTTTGAGTATTGAGGTTAATGCAATAACCAACCCAGGAACCAAATTTGTCATTCCGTTAAAAGATGTGAAAACCATAGATAATTATAAATTAATCAGATTTAAATCTGATAAAAAAACAATTGTAGAAGAAAAAACAGCAAATGAATTTGTTTTAAATGCCTTAAAAGGATTGACTTTAGAAATCAATTTAGAAGTGACTAATGATGCAATCGCAGAAGTAGTGATTGATGAGAATAATGGAAGTCAACTGAGTGGAAGAGGAAATGGGAATTTGGAAATTAAAATAGATACACGTAATAATTTTTCTATGGTTGGGAATTTTATTGTTGAAGAAGGGAAGTATGAATTTAAATATGGAGGTGTAGTAAACAAAACATTTAATGTTGTTAATGGAGGAAATATTTCATGGAATGGAAGTCCTTTCGATGCTGATTTGAACATTACAGCAATTTATACGCTAAAAGCAAATCCGTCTGTATTGTTAGAGAATTTTAATTCAAGTAGAAAAATTCCAGTAAATTTAATTACAAAAATTAGTGGTGGATTGTTTAACTCTACTCAAGAATTTGATATTGAGATTCCGAATGTTGACAATACAATTACATCAGAATTAGAATTTAAACTAAGTGATAATAATGTAGATGAAAAAACCAGACAATTTTTGTCACTCTTATTATTTAAATCATTTTACAACCCAGATCAATCTAATTTTAATGGTTCTAATGCTGTATTAGGAACTACATCTAATGCAATTACAAATATAATTTCTGATTTAATAAGTAGTGATGACGGGAAAGTACAGTTTAATGTAAACTATGACATCGCAAACCCAAATAATGTTGATAATATTATTAATGAAGACCTTGTAAATGTAAATGTTGCAACACAAATTTCTGATAGAGTCGTTATAAATGGAAAAGTTGGAGTTCCTGTAGGTTCTAAAACGCAGTCTAGTGTAGTTGGAGAAGTAAAAGTTGAGGTGCTACTCAATGAAAAAGGGAATTTTAGAGGGGTCATATTTAATAGGCAAAATGAAATTCAATATTCTACAGAAGAAGAAGGGTACACACAAGGTGTTGGATTAACCTATCAAGTAGATTTCAATAATCTATCTGAATTACTCCAAAAAATAGGATTAAAGAAAAAAAATAATCCAAAAAAGAAAGTGAAAAAAGATTCGGTAAAGACAGCAAAATTATCGAAGTTTATAAAATTAAAATCAACAAAAATTAAAAATTAAAGATGAAGAACTTTACGCTAGTAATTTTAGCAGCAGGAATGGGGAGTAGATATGGAGGGACAAAGCAATTAGACGCTGTTTCTGAACATGGAGAAACAATAATGGATTTCTCATTATTTGATGCGATTAAAGCGGGTTTTACAAAAATTGTTTTTATCGTTAGAAAGGATATTTTAGAAGAGGTTAAAAGTGATTTTGGCGCAAAATTAGAAGGAAAAGTAGATGTGGAGTATGTACTTCAAGAAACAGCTAATGTGCCAGGAAAATATAAAGAGAACCAACGTGTAAAACCTTGGGGAACTGGTCATGCATTGTTAGTTGCAAAAGATGTGATTAAAGATAATTTTTGTGTTATTAATGCAGATGACTTTTATGGATATGATGCGTTTGTATCAATTTTATCGTTTTTGAAAAGTACGGATGAGAGCACAAACGAATATGCCATGGTTGGGTATCCTATTTTTAATACGTTGTCAGATAACGGTAGTGTATCAAGAGGAGAGACTTTTGTAGATGAAAACAATAAATTACATAAGATAATCGAGAGAACTTCAATAACAAAACAAGGAAGTACAATTGTTTTTAAAACGGAGGAAGGCCAAGAAGCAATAATCTCTAAAGACACTTTAGTTTCTATGAATTTTTGGGGATTTACTCCAGCTTTTTTAGATTTTTTAGAGGTTGAGTTTAATCGCTTTTTAGAAGTGAATTCTAAAGAGTTAAAAACAGAGTTTTTTCTACCATTTGTAGTCGATAATTTAATCCAGAACAAGCAGGCAGATGTGAAGGTAATTGGAACCGATGCATTGTGGATGGGAGTCACCTATAAAGAAGATAAAGAGATTGTAGTTAACAAAGTGAAAGAGCTTATAAGTGCATCACTTTACCCAACAAAACTTTGGTAATGAGGGTTTTGTTAGAACGTATCTTTAATGGGTTTCGGGTTGTCTCTACATTTAAAAATTATCAAGAATTAAATTCAGGCCACATTAATGATACGTATTTAATACACACCCATAAGAAGCCAAATTACGTTCTTCAAAGAATCAATGGTAATGTGTTCTCGGATGCAGGTAATTTGGTAGTGAATAAAGTGTTAGTTAGTGATTTTTTACAATTAAAATATAAGAATTTTCCTTTCGAAGAAGTATCTAAAAAAGTATTGTGTTTTGTGAAAACAAAAGACAGTGCTTTTTTTTATAAAGATGAAGATCAGAATATTTGGAACCTTTCGGTTTTTATTGAAGACTCAATTACCTATTTAAAAACGCCAAATTCTAAAATTGCTTTTGAAGCAGGAAAAGCAACCGGATTGTTTTTAGAAAATACTACAGATTTTGATGTTGCTTTATTAACAGAAATTTTGCCGGATTTTCACTCTATAACAACGCGTTATATTCAATTTAAGAAAGCATTGAAAAATGCGACTAACGCTACTAAAGAGAAAACTCAAAGTCTAATTAGTTTTGTAGAACAACATATAGAAGAGATGTTGCAAATTGATAAAGCTATAGAAGGCGGTATAATACCATTGCGTTTAACACATTCTGATACTAAAATCTCTAATATTTTATTTACAGAAAATAAAGCCCTTTGCTTAATTGATACAGACACTGTAATGAAAGGCGCTATTCATTTTGATTATGGTGATGCAATTAGGACCATTTGTAATACGGCAGATGAAGATGAAAAAGATCTTAATTTGGTAGATTTCAATCTTGATTTTTTTAAAAGCTATACAAAAGGGTTCTTTCAAGAATTAAAAAATATTACAAAAGAAGAAAAAGAATTTCTTCCTGTAAGCATTAAAATGATGCCCTTTATTATGGGCCTACGTTTCTTAACTGATTTTCTTAATATGAATGTATATTATAAGGTCAACTACGAAAATCATAACCTAGACAGAGCAAAAAACCAATTTGCGTATATTGAGTCTATAAACAAAAAATATACAGATGTTAAACTGATTATTGAGAGAGAAATCACTCAGTAGTTACCTGTTTTCCTGTAGAAATATAAGAAAACTTCGAAAACGTTTTCGAAGTTTTTTTTAAAGTCAGTCCTTTTAATCCTTAATTTTACAATACGTTTTATGAGAGAAGTTAGAAAAATAGCAGTTATGACATCAGGTGGAGATTCACCTGGAATGAATGCAGCAATCAGATCAGTTGTAAGAAGTTGTGCTTATTATGGAAAAGAATGTGTAGGTGTTTATAGAGGGTATCAAGGGCTAATAGAGGGAGATTTTATATCTCTAAATGCCCGTAATATAAAAAACATTATAAACAAAGGGGGGACTATTTTGAAATCTGCTAGATCTAAAGAGTTTAGAACAGAGGAAGGTCGAAAAAAAGCCTTTGATCAATTAGCAGCAGATGATATTGACGGATTAGTGGTTATTGGAGGAGATGGTTCTTTTACAGGTGCAGTTGTATTTAATGAAGAATATAACTTTCCAATTGTTGGGATTCCGGGGACTATAGATAATGATATTTATGGGACTTCACATACCATTGGATATGATACAGCGCTAAATACCGCAGTAGAAGCAATTGATAAAATTAGAGATACCGCTTCATCACACAACAGATTGTTTTTTGTTGAAGTAATGGGAAGAGATGCTGGTTTTATAGCTTTAAATGCAGGTGTTGGAGCTGGAGCAGAAGAGATTTTAATTCCAGAATTAAACTTAGGATTAGATAGACTGCTAGAATCTTTAAAGAAAAGTAGAGATGCCGGAAAATCATCAAGTATTGTTGTTGTAGCTGAAGGAGATAAAATTGGTAAGAATGTTTTTGAATTGGCAGATTATGTTGAGGAAAACTTGCCGGAATATGAAGTAAGAGTTTCGGTTTTAGGGCACATGCAAAGAGGAGGCTCACCAAGTTGTTTTGATCGTGTGTTAGCAAGTAGGTTAGGTGTCAAAGCCGTTGAGTTACTCATTGAAAGGCAAACAAATTTAATGGTTGGTTTGATCAACAATGAAGTAGGATCAACAAGTTTAGAAAAAGCAATAAAAGGACAGAATATAATTAACAAAGAACTGTTAAAAGTATCAGATATTATGTCCACATAATATTAATTAAAAGACAAGAATAAATGATTAAAGTAGGAATTAATGGGTTTGGTAGAATTGGAAGATTGGCTTTTCGTTCAGCAATGGAAAGAGATAATGTTCAAGTTGTAGGAATTAATGATTTATTAGATGTTGATTATTTAGCATATATGCTAAAATATGATTCAGTTCATGGAGCTTTTAACGGTACTGTTGAAGTAGGAAATGGGAAGTTAATTGTAAATGGAAATGAAATAAGAATTACAGCAGAAAGAAACCCAGCAGACTTAAAGTGGGATGAAATTGGAGCTGATTATGTAATGGAATGTACTGGTTTTTTTACATCCTTAGAAAAAGCGCAATTACATATTGATGGTGGAGCAAAAAAAGTAATAATTTCTGCACCATCTCCAGATGCACCTATGTTTGTAATGGGGGTTAATAATGATACATTAACAGCAGAAGATACAATCATTTCAAATGCATCATGTACAACAAACTGTTTAGCACCTATTGTAAAAGTTTTAAATGATAATTTTGGAATTGTTGAGGGGTTGATGACAACAGTTCACGCAGCAACTGCAACACAAAAAACGGTAGATGGTCCTTCTATGAAAGATTGGCGTGGTGGTAGAGCTGCAATTCATAATATAATTCCGTCTTCTACAGGAGCTGCAAAAGCAGTTGGAAAAGTCATCCCAGAAATGAACGGAAAATTAACAGGAATGGCATTTAGAGTTCCAACAATGGATGTGTCTGTAGTGGATTTAACTGTTCGTTTAGAAAAGCCGACTTCTTATGAAGCTATTAAAATGGCTATGAAAGACGCTTCTGAAAATGAAATGAAAGGAATCTTAGGATATACGGAAGAATTATTAGTCTCTCAAGATTTTGTTGGAGATACTAGAACTTCAATTTTTGACGCAAATGCTGGTGTCGCATTGAATGATAATTTTGTAAAAGTAATATCTTGGTATGATAATGAAATGGGGTATTCTACAAAGATTGTTGATTTGATAGAATATGCAGATACTTTAAAAAAGAAAAAAGAATTACAAGAGTCAGTTCTGGCTTAATCAATTGTGTAATTAAATTGAAAAACCGTTTTGAGAGATCAAAACGGTTTTTTTATATCTATTTAATTCTTAAATATTTTTCAATAATTTCTCTATCCATATTCGCCGCTTCAACTTTCTCTCTTCCATATTGAATTAAGGTATCACCCTTGATTTCTATTCTAAAGTGAAATTGATGGTTTCTAATGGCTTTATATGCTATAAACTCTAAGGTTTCAGTATATTTTTCACCATCAAATGTATAGGTGCCTGCACCTGCATAGAAATCGCCTAAGGTGTCTTTTGGCTGATTGATAAACGAAAAATGAGTCTCATTTATAATTTTGATAAAATCGTTTTTAGAAACATCTTTAATTTGAACAACACCTGCTTCTTTAATTTGATTGTAAAATAATTTCCATGAGCCAATAATGCTTGACTTTTGTGTTTCTTTTTGCTGACAAGCAGAAATTGAAATCAGAATCAAACTAACGAAAAAGGCCGCTTTTTTCATGTTATTTGATTGCTATAGCACTCACTTCTACATTTACAAATTTTGGTAAGTTGGCTACTTCCACAGTTTCTCTTGCTGGTGCAGTTGCTTCGTTAAAATAACTTCCATATACTTCGTTTATAGCTCCAAAGTTATGCATGTCTGAAATAAAAATTGAAGTTTTTACAATGTTTTCAAAAGTCATATCTGCAGCCTCTAAGACAGCTTTTAAATTTTCCATTACCTGTTTTGTTTCTACGGTAATATTGTCTAAAACTAATTCTCCATTTTCAGGATTAATTGCAATTTGTCCAGAGGTATACAATGTATTCCCTACTAATGTTGCTTGGTTGTACGGTCCTATTGGAGCAGGAGCTTTTGTTGTTGTAATTATTGTTTTCATTGTGGTTTTGTTTAAAATAATAATCTATCTGGTAAGCTTCGTTTGTCCCATTTTAAGTCATTTAACATACCGGAGTTTACACCGATTCTAAAATAATAGGATTTGTTATTTCCAAAAGGAGACCAATCAAAATTAAAACTCCAACTATCTAAGTCTCTCGTAAACCCAAATCGTGTATAAGAAAATCCTTTATTTTTGAAATCATAACTAGAACTGTATCTTACTTTCCATTTTGGAGATAGTTCTAAA
>JAESTN010000357.1 GCA_016763595.1 Flavobacteriaceae bacterium
ATAGAATATTCCACATTCGTTTTTGTAGTCTAAAAACTCTTGAATAATGATATCAATAGGGTATTGGTCTAAATATAATTTTAACTCTTTAGCTGAATGTATTTTTTTTACCAACAGGCCTCTAAAGCCAATATCTGGTTTCGCAATTAGGGGGAAATTTATTTCTCTTAATTTAAGTTCCTCAAATACCTTATAAATATTAGAATTTGAACCTACAAAAATCGTTTTTGGTTTAAACCTTTCCGGAATTAATTGAATAGTTTTGTATTTGCTTTCGGTGCCATTTCCTGAACTTTTAATACAAGGGTTTGCAGCACTAAAGAATGCTGAATGTTTTGCTTTAGCTGCTAAATAAAAAGCATACGGTAAATTTGGAACATAAAACATTGAAGTAGGCCAATACTCCCAGTTAAATAGCTTTTGTATTTTGTTAGCGCTTTTCAAATTTTTATTTATTAAATAGTGCGTCTAAAAATGTTTTAAATGTTTTAAACGCTAGGATCAATGTTGAGATGATAAGAACGATAGCTAAAGCCAAAATTCCATACGCAATAAGCATAGAGTCTTCCATTTTATTTAATGCTTTAAAAGCAATGTTTAAGGTGATAGGAGAAACGATTAATAATAAAATTAAAAGCAATAACTTTTTCACTCCTTTCCCTAGTAATTCTTGATTAATGCTCATTTTGATAATTTGTAATTGCAGTTCTCACGTTCTTATATTTTTTCAATAATTCAATAGCGGTCTTTTGGTCGATCTGTAATTCATTAACTAACATTAATACCCCACGATTTACCAATTTGTCGTTAGATAGTTGCATGTCAATCATTTTATTTCCCTTAATCTTACCTAATAAAATCAGAGAAGATGTAGTGAGCATATTTAGAACCATTTTCTGAGCAGTTCCAGCTTTCATTCTTGAACTTCCAGTAACAAACTCAGGTCCAACAACTACTTCAATTGGGAATTTTGAAACAATAGCCAAAGGACTATTCTTATTACAGGTAATACAGCCAGTGATTATCTGATGTTCATTACATCTTTCTAATGCAGATATCACATAGGGTGTTGTGCCAGAAGCAGCAATACCAATGACAATATCTTTATTCGTAATTTTATATTCTTTTAAATCTAACCAGCCTTGTATTTTAGAATCTTCAGCATTTTCTACAGCTTTTCTTATGGCGGTATCTCCACCTGCAATTAGTCCAAGGACTAATTCGTGTGAAATCCCAAAAGTTGGCGGACATTCTGAGGCATCTAAAATACCTAATCGTCCACTTGTTCCAGCTCCTAAATAAAATAATCGCCCACCATTTTTAAGTTTGTCAACAATTTGGTTTGTCAATTTTGTTATTTGCGGAATGGCCTTTTCTACAGAAAAAGCAACGGTTTTGTCTTCATTATTAATGTTAGTTAATAATTCAGAGGTATTCATTTGTTCTAAATGATTGTATTTAGAATCTTGTTCGGTAGTCTTTGTAAAACTCATAGACCAAAAATAAATAAAAAAGGCGATGTAATTTTTACATCGCCTTTAAAATAATAATTTTTTTTTAAAGTGCTGCTATAATAGCATTAAAAGTAGCACTTGGTCTCATCTCTTTTGCAATTGATTCTTTATTAGGATTGTAATAACCACCAATGTTTAGTGGATGTCCTTGCGCAGAGTTTAGCTCATTTACAATGGTTTCTTCATTGTTAGCCAGTTCAATTGCAATTGCAGAAAAACGATTTCTTAAAGTTTCGTTTTTTTCTTGACTGGCTAATGCTTCTGCCCAATACGTTGCTAAATAAAAATGAGAGCCTCTATTGTCTAGCTCACCTACTTTACGAGAAGGAGATTTATTATTGTCAAGAAACGTATCAGTAGCATTGTCTAATGTTTCTGCTAAAACCAATGCTTCGCTGTTATTATTGGTTTGTCCTAAATGCTCTAAAGAAACGGCAAGGGCTAAAAATTCACCTAAAGAATCCCAACGTAAATGTCCTTCTTCTACAAATTGCTGTACGTGTTTTGGAGCAGAACCTCCGGCACCAGTTTCAAACAATCCTCCTCCATTCATTAACGGAACAATTGAAAGCATCTTTGCAGAAGTTCCTAATTCTAAAATAGGAAACAAATCTGTTAAGTAATCTCTTAAGACATTCCCCGAAACAGAAATGGTATCTTTTCCTTCTTTAACTCTTTGTAACGTGAATTTTGTAGCTTCAATAGGAGATAAGATTTGAATATCCAAACCTTCTGTATTGTGATTTGGTAAATAAGCAGTTACTTTTTTAATTACCTCAGCATCATGAGCTCTATTTTTATCTAACCAAAAAATAGTAGGAATATTGGTTGCATTTGCTCTGTTTACGGCTAGCTTTACCCAATCTTGAATTGGAGCATCTTTTACTTGACACATTCTCCAAATATCTCCAGCTTCTACCGCATGCTCTATTAAAGTTTCTCCGAGAGCGTTTATAACTCTTACAACTCCATCAGTTTTAATTTCAAAAGTTTTATCATGAGAACCATATTCTTCAGCTTTTTGAGCCATCAAACCAACATTAGGGACTGTACCCATTGTTGTTGGATCAAAAGCACCATTTTCTTTACAGAAATCAATTGTTGCTTCGTAAATACCTGCATAGCTACTATCTGGAATCACAGCTTTTGTGTCTTGTTGATTGCCTTCTTTATCCCACATCTGACCAGAAGTTCTAATCATTGCTGGCATAGAAGCATCAATAATTACATCACTAGGGACGTGTAAATTTGTAATCCCTTTATCAGAATTTACCATTGCAATGGCAGGATTGTTTTTGTATATGGTTTCAATATCTGATAAAATTTCTGCTTTTTTATCCGCAGGTAATTCTTCTAGCTTTCCTATTAAGTTTCCGAAACCATTATTTACATCAACTCCAATTTGATTAAATGTTTCTCCATGTTTTGCGAATAACTCTTTAAAGAAAACGCGTACAGCATGACCAAAAATAATAGGATCAGAAACCTTCATCATTGTTGCTTTCATATGTAGAGAAAACAACACATTTTTTTCTTTAGCATCTGCAACCTGTGCATCTAAAAAGGCTAATAAAGCCTTTTTACTCATGATCGTTGCATCAATAATTTCTCCAGCTAATAACGGAGTAGATTCTTTTAATATCGTTGAATTACCACTAAGGTCTACATGTTCAATTCTAACATCTGTAGCGGCGTTAACAGTGATTGATTTTTCATTGTGACAGAAATCACCTTCAGTCATTGCAGATACATGAGACTTTGAATCTTTACTCCAAGCTCCCATTGAATGTGGGTTCTTTTTTGCGTAATTTTTCACGGCTTTCGGAGCGCGTCTGTCAGAATTCCCTTCTCTTAAAACAGGGTTTACAGCAGAGCCTTTAACTTTATCATAACTTGCTTTTATAGCTTTCTCCTCTTCAGTTTTAGGAGTGCTGGGGTAATCTGGCAAGGCATAGCCTAATTGTTGAAGCTCTTTAATGGCAGTGTTCAATTGAGGCATTGAAGCACTAATGTTTGGTAATTTTATAATGTTTGCTTCTGGTGTTTTTGCTAATGCACCTAATTCTCCTAAGGCATCATTTACTTTTTGATCATCATTTAAATACTCAGATAAATTTGCTAATATTCTTGC
>JAESTN010000358.1 GCA_016763595.1 Flavobacteriaceae bacterium
GCAAAATTAAGCAAAATATAAAGCCCATAAAATTATTGATGTAACAAAAGCATTAATATTCCTTCTTATAGATAAGGATTACTAAAAAAACACATCTAAAATGAACGACACACCATTAAATTACACCTGTCCAAAATGTAATAATAGAACCTATGACATTGGACAGCTAAGAGCAACTGGAGGAACTTTATCAAAAATATTTGATGTTCAAAATCAAAAATACACAAGTGTAACTTGTGGACGTTGCAGGTATACAGAATTTTATAAAGCAGATACCAGTGCTTTAAGCAATATTTTCGACTTTTTTACCGGGTAATCTAATGCATATAGGTACCATCTGGTAAAATAGTAGGGAACTTGTAAATTGGGTTTGTTAATAAACCATACGCTTCTATATCTGTTGTTTGCACTTTAGTTTTGGTATTTAATTTCCATTCATTAGAAATTTCATTTAACCTATTTTCTTGAGCACCTAAAATTGAACTCATTGTCCAATAGATATATTCTCCTCCTTGGCAATCATAATTACATGTTTGATCATTATACGTATACCAAGTATTTGAAGGATATGGATTCGGAATTGTAGTAAATTTTCCACCTCGAGCAATATCCATTGCGTTAGACATTGACGTACCTTCGATTGTTCCAAAAATTGTTGGATATGCTTGCGCATAACCTGCATTGGTAATAATATGCCAAACTTCTTCTAAACCTGCGTCAAAAGTCCCTATTCTTCCATTAGGAACAAAACTTGGGTGTGTTTCATCATTTCCTAAATCTTGTCCCATTCTTCCAGATGGTTGTGCGTCTAGAAAATCAGTACTTTGATTTTTCCACATAAATAAAAAGGCTTTATTCTCTATCATTTTATCTACTACTAGCTCATTGTCTACAACACCATCTTCATTATTATCTAAATATTGCGCCATAATGTTTGCGGCATATAACAACTTAGCATCTTCAACATTTTTAGCAGCATAAATATCAACTCCAAATACAATTACTTTTCTATTGTATTTTTTCATACCCGCATCCGTATTGGCTATAATTGTAAAGTTTGGGTCATTACCTGGATCTATTGAGCTAGCGTTATTTATTAAACTGTCATTGTTTTTAGTGCAAGACACACAGCTAATAGATACAATGGCAAGTAGTGTTAATCCTAAGTTCATTATGTTTTTCATAAAGTAAAATTTAAAAAATTATTATTGTTTAGCTTCTAAACTGCAAATAAAAGCCCAACAGTATAAATTTCACTTACAAAAGAGTCCAACTGCGGTTATTCGGACTTTTTTAGTTGATTTTGAAACTGCTTTGGTGTAAGGCCTTCTAAGTTTTTAAAAGCAGTGTAAAATGTTGATTTTGAGTAGAAACCAGCTTCTTCTGCCAATCCTAACAGGGATAGTCGTTTTGCTTTTGATGAAGAAAGTAATTTTTTGAACTCATTCACACGTAATTGATTGATAAAATGATAAAAGTTGTTGTTGGTGTGTCGATTTATCAATTTTGAAAGTTCTTTTTCTTTTAAATTTAATTTAATAGAAAGAGAAAATAGATTTAAATCAGTATCTGTAAATAATTTGTCATCAAGAATAATTGTAGTTATTTCTAAAAACTGTTTTTTTGTTTCTGATGTGTTATTAGTTATGGTTTCTTTTTTTTCTTTTGATAGAAACAAAGATGTTTTAAATATTTCTGGTTGTGAAAACCCATTATAACCAATCCAGTAAATCATAAAAAAAGTAAGTATGTTAGAAGCATCTACAAAATATTCAATTAAAGCTTCATTTTGTAATCCAACCAAATCTTCTATTATCCATAATAAATGAAAAAAGAGAAAGATATATACAATTGTTTTTATCCATGACAGTGTTTTGTTTTCGATATCAGAATAATAGTCCTTTACTTTTTTAAAATGCTTTTTTACTATGTAAAGGATATATACTAAGAGAGATATGTTGAAAACATATTCAAATAAATGTAAAGAAGAAATATTAGAGAGGATTCCGGGTATAAATAATAAAAGGTATACCCATTTTATTTTTTTATTTAATGTTTGATTTATATATATAAATAAAAAAGGAATGGTAAATAAACTAGATTCTAGAACTTGAAATGAAACTTCTGTTAGTCCGTTTATCAAGGAGCTAAAAACCTCCAAAGCTAAAGACCATAAAAATAACCCTAAAATCACATTTGCTTTTCGGTTAGTCGTTTTTGAAGCTATAAAAAGCAACCCCAACATTAGTGAAGTTGAAATAGATAAAATATCTAAAATTACAGGTAATGAAACTTCAACTGTTATTTGTGTCATTTTAATGAGAATCCCTTTTTAATGCTTATAGGTACCGTCAGGTAAAGTAGCAGGTAAATTATAAATGGTATTTGTGAAAATAACCCAAGCCTTCACATCGTTATTTTGGACTTCAGAACTTGTATTTAATTTCCATTCATCTTGAATGTCTGTTAAACGATTTTTTTGAGCACCTAACAGAGATGATAACACCCAGTAATTATAAGATGTAATTTGACATTCATAATTGCAACTAACATCTGATTTCGTATACCATGCGTTACTAGGGTATACTGCAGGAGGGGTTTGGAAATTTCCACCACGAGCAACATCCATTGCGATACTCATTTCAGAATTCGATTGGCTACCGAAAACGAAAGGGTAAGCAACTTCATATCCAAAAGAACTCATAAAACTCCAAGTGATTTCTAATGAATCGTCAAAACCTCCTGTATGTCCGTTGGTATGCCAGATTGAATTAATAGCATCAGCTCCAATATTTTTCCCATTATGCCCATCTGGAATTATAAAAGAATTTTTTTCTGTTTCAGTTTGCCAAATAAATAAAAAGGAATTATTTTCTTTTAAAGCGTTATGAACAATTAAATTATCTACAACACCATCCTCATCATTGTCTAAATATTGTGCCAACACGTTTGCAACATGTAATAATTTTGTGTCCTCTATAGAAGGAAAAGCGTACACAGAAATGTTAAAAACTACCACTTTTCTATTAAATACATCATAATCTCCATCAGTATTTAAAATAATTTTAAAATTAGGATCATTTCCTGGATCAATTAATGTCGAGGAATCTTTAATAATATCATTGATAATACAAGATGAAAACCCAATCAATAAAAAAGTAGATAAAACCAACCTTCTAAAATGTCTTTTGTATCGCATTTGTTTATTTTTAATGTGTATAGTATGATTTCTTATGCAACTTTTAATATTTTTGCTACATGGGAAAAATTCAAGTAAACAATATCAAATTATACGCTTTTCATGGATGTTTAGATGAAGAAGCAAAAATAGGATCTGAATACCGAGTTGATTTGGAGGTTAAAACAAACTTACAAAATTCTGCACAATCAGACGAATTGACCGATACCGTAGATTATGTTCATTTGACTTTTATTGTAAAAGAAGAAATGGCCATACGATCTAAACTACTAGAGCATGTAGCTAAAAGAATATTAGATAGGATATTAATTGAATTAAAAAC
>JAESTN010000359.1 GCA_016763595.1 Flavobacteriaceae bacterium
AAATTTATACTCCGTAGAATTATGCGTAAATTTGCAGCATGGAACAAAGAAATAGACAGAAAAAGATTGCAGGAGTAATTCAGAAAGACTTGGTAGATGTTTTACAAAAAGCTGCTCAAGATGGGATGAGAGGAACTATTATATCGGTTTCTAAAGTTACTGTTACTACAGATTTAAGTATTGCAAAAGTATATTTAAGTGTTTTTCCTTCAGAAAAAAGAGACGATTTGGTTTCTGGAATTCAATCTAATACCTCTTTAATTCGACACGAATTGGCGAAACGCACCAAAAATCAGTTGCGTAGAATGCCCGAGCTGTTTTTCTTTGGAGACGATTCTTTAGACTATATAGAAGAGATAGATAAGTCTTTACGTGGTGAAGATGAAGATCCAATTAAGAATCCAGACGTATTGGGAAGACGTCAAAAACGTTAATTTGTTTGCTTCTCCGATTTATTTACAGTTAGTTTGTATTGACTTGATACAAAAATTGTGAATTTTCCTTTTTATATAGCCAAACGATATTTATTCGCTAAAAGCGGAAATAATGCCATTAATATTATTACAATAATTGCTTCTTTTGGAGTTATTGTAGGCTCGTTAGCGTTGTTTATTATCCTTTCAGGGTTTTCGGGTTTTAAAAATTTCACCAACGAAATGTTGGATTATTCTGATCCTGATATTAAAATTACAGCTGTTAAGGGAAAATCGTTTTTGGTAACAGGTGCTATTGCCAATTTATTAAAAGAGAACCCAGAGATTAAAGCATCAGCAAATGTAGTAGAAGAACGTGCTTTTTTACAGTATAAACAAAGAGATCATATTGCTTTTATAAAAGGGGTAAGCGACAATTATATGTCGATTACTAGAGTAGATTCTACATTAAGAGTAGGTCAGTGGTTAGATCCAGATTATGTAAATACAGGGGTAATTGGTTCTGGGATTGCAGATAAATTATCGTTAAATATATTTAGTTTTGGAGAAACCTTAAGCATTCGAATTCCAAAACCAGGAAAAGGATTGATTTTAAGTGAATCTTCTGCATTTAATACTGCCAATATTCAAATTACAGGAGTGTATTCTGGTTTAGAAGAGTTTGCGAATAAATATGTGTATGTAAATTTAGAATTAGCACAACACTTATTAAACTATAAAAAAAATCAAGTAACCACCATTGAGTTGCGACTACAGGAAGATGTCGATGCTGCTAGTTTTGCAAATGCAATTCAAAAAGAATTAGGTGATAAATTTAAAGTAGAAACAAAGACACAGTTTAATGCACTTACGTATAAAGTATTGAATACAGAACGATTGATTTCATATTTGATCTTTACCCTAATCATTATTATTGCACTGTTTAACGTTATTGGTGCCATTATTATGATGATCATTGATAAAAAACAAAACTTAAAAACCTTATTCAATTTAGGTGTTACCATAAAAGAAATCAAAAGAATCTTTGTATTGCAAGGGTTTTTATTAACGCTTTTTGGGTTGACTATTGGATTGGTCGTTGGATCAACACTTGTTTTTCTTCAAAAGAAATTCGAGTTTTTTATGATTACTCAAAGCATTCCATATCCTGTGGAATTCAAATTTTTTAATGTGTTAAGTGTTGCTGTAACCATTAGTATCTTAGGTTTTATTGCTTCTAAAATTGCAAGTAGCAGAATTTCTGCTAACTTTATTGAAAAATAAAGAAATGAATAGGAAAATTTCTCTCCTTCTTTTTTTAGGGATGATAAGCTTGGTTAATTCTCAACACAATAATAAGGATTTAAAAAAGGTTTTTGATGTAGATGCTTTTGAAATTCGCATTCCAAATTCTTGGAAAGAAATTTCTCCGTCGTATCCATTTTACTGGGTGAAAGAATACAGGTACAAAGACACAACTTTAACTAGTTATTTTAATGTAGCTCAATTTAGAATAGACAACATAAAAGAGAATAATCTTGAGTCTATTGTTAAAAAAAGAGTGAAAGCATTAAAAAAAGCATGGTATAAAAAATTTAGCTATTCAATTAAAAAAGGAGCCTTAGAAAATCACTTTGTATTGCATACTTCTTGGAGAAATTGGAAAGACAAAAAAAGGACCTTAAAGCATACAACAGAGTTTCTTAGAAGAAAAGATGAACTTTATGTTTTTAGATATTCAGATAGTACAAATTCTCTTCCCAATTTTAAAAAGGATATTGATCAAATACTTAATTCATTTAAGATTTTCAGAGAAGTTGATACCGTTCAAAAAATCAGAACTTATGTATGGCCGAAATTTCAAGTTAAGTTTGTAACCAAATGGGAAATAAGTTTTTTGAAAGGGAGGAATGCTTATCAATCTGCTCTTTTTCACAAAAGAAATAAAGAATATGTAGCCATGTTTTCTATTGAACCTGATTATTTTTTGTTAAAAAAAGATTTATCATTGATAGAAATAGAATCAATAATAATTAAGAAAGATAAATCACTAAGAAATCATCGTGAATTAAAAAGTAGAGTTACTAATAATTTTATTGAACTAACAGGTGTTTGGGTATATTCTACAAACAATAAAAGAAAGAGAATAATTAGGTATTATAAAAAAGGAAAATCAATTTTTAAAGTAGTTTATAACAATCATGTTAATTATTTTGATACATATGAAAAAGAAAGAAAATTGTTTTTTGGGAGTATAAAGTTTAAAGAATCACTATGAAAAGAATAATTTATAGTTTGCTAGTCATAGTTATGATTGGGTGTGAAGCGATAAGGAATCTAAAACCAATTGGTAATGTGTCTTCAATTCAGCAAGTTATGTTGGATAGTATTTCTTTAAGGAAAGAATTCAAAACCTATTCTTTGAATATTCCTGAAACTTGGTATTCTTTCAAAGAAGTTCATGGACATATTATGCACTCGCCACAAGTGATGCAGAAAAGAAGTGCTAATTTTTATGAAAATAATTTATACGTAAAAGAATACTCGCTTAAAGTGGTAAAAGCGAATAATGTAAAAGCATTATTCGACTATTATCATGAAAAAAAGAAAAGTTTTTATCCGGATATTGATTTTATTCCTAAAAAACTTCTCCACGAGAATTATGGGAGCTACTATTTAATTAAATATGGAACCTCCTGGTCTAAAACGATGTTGTTTACAAATATTGATGTCCTTTTTCATTATCAAAATAGAAATTTCATATTGAGTTACACCTCTGAAAATAAATATTATGATGAATTTATTAAAGAAGTAGAAGGAATTGTTAATTCGTTTACAATAAAAGAGCTTAACTAAAATCTGGAATTATAGCGTCTCCAAACTTATGTAATACTTCATCAAAAGCTGCAAACACATCTTTTGGGTCATCAGAAGTAACCATTTTCATACGGTGTTCTTTAAAATGCGGAATCCCTTTAAAGTAATTGGTATAATGTCTTCGCGTTTCAAAAACGCCCAACACAGGTCCTTTCCAATCGATGGCCATTTGTAAATGTCTACGTGCAATTTCTACACGTTCTGCAATGGTTGGAGAAGGCAAATGCTCACCTGTTTTAAAATAGTGCTTTACTTGGTTAAAAAACCAGGGTGAACCTATAGTGGCTCTACCAATCATAGCACCGTCAAGTCCGTATACATCGCGCATTTCCATTGCTTTTTCTGGCGTAGTAATATCGCCATTTCCAAAAACAGGAATGTGCATTCTTTGGTTGTTTTTTACTTCTGCAATAGGTGCCCAATCGGCCTCGCCTTTGTACATTTGTGCACGGGTTCTACCATGAATAGAAATGGCTTTACAACCAACATCTTGTAGGCGTTCTGCAACTTCTACAATTCTAATAGAGTCATGATCCCAGCCTAAACGAGTCTTTACGGTAATAGGTAAATTGGTGTGTTTTACCATGGCTTCAGTTAAGGAAACCATTAAATCGATGTCTTTTAAAGTTCCGGCTCCAGCACCTTTAGAAACTACTTTTTTTACTGGGCAACCAAAT
>JAESTN010000360.1 GCA_016763595.1 Flavobacteriaceae bacterium
ATTTACCGAATTTTAAAATCTGATTTCAATAATGGTACCTCTATTACTTCTGAAGTCATTTCGTTTTCATATGAAGATCAAGTAAATTTCACTACCAATACTTACAACCATGATTTTGATGCTGAAGCATTTTCTGTATACAACAATGAACTCATTATTTTCTCTAAAAATTGGGCTTCAAGTGAAGTAAAAGCATATTCAATTCCTAAAACTATAGGAAATCATTCAGCAAAAAATATTGGCTCTTATAACTCTGAAGGGTTGATAACTGGTGCTACTTACAATGCTGAAGACAACAGTTTTTTACTCTGTGGCTATAACAAAGTAGGGAACCCTTTATTATTATACTTAAAAGATATTGACATTAAAAATCCGTTTAACGGAGTTATTGAACGTACTGACATTAGCAATTCTGTTGGATTGGCAAGTCAAGTTGAAGGAATTACACACATTAGTGGTAAAAAGTATTTTTTATCTAGAGAGCGCGTAAATCAAAATATTAATGGGAATCAACTAGTCTTAAATCAACATTTATTTCGTTTTGATAATGGTTCTTTTGGTACCTTATCCTTAGGTAATTTTGTTTTGGATAACATCAGTATATATCCAAATCCTTCAAAAGAACTCATTCAAGTTTCAGGCATTTCTATTGAACAAATATGTATTATTGACAACCTGGGAAGAAAAGTGTTGACACAAAAAAATTCCAGCAATCAAATTCGGATTAACGAACTTACTACTGGAATTTATATTTTAAAAATTGTCTCTATAGATAAAAGAGTGTTCTCTAAAAAGTTTATTAAAAACTAAAGAAACTCTTTGATTGTTTTGGTAACATCATCTAGCACTTCAAACGCCGTTTCTGCCATTACATTTCCCTTCAGATCTAACAATGGATTTACTTCTACAAATTCTACACAGGCCACTTTTTTAGTTGCTATAAATTGCTGCATAATTTGTGTCACTTCTGCCTGATCAAACCCTTTTGACACAGGAGTCCCTGTACCATAAGAAATCATATCACAATCCATAGAATCCACATCAAAAGAAATATAAATAACATCGCAATTAGACAGCTTTTCTATTGCTTCGTTCACACATTTCTTTAGTCCTTTATATCTAATTTCAGAAACTGAATAGTTTTTAATTTTTAATGCTTCAATCTGCTTGTCTTCCGGTTCTTCGGTATCTCTAACCCCAAAATAAACAACATTTTCTCCCGTAACTTTCGCTCCAGGAATCGCAATGTTTTTCATTCTTTCCCAAAGGGCTGAAGTTTCTCTACTGATATCATTGATTTGAAAATCAAGATTGTCTTCAGATAAAACAGCTGCCAAAGGCATCCCATGAATATTACCAGAAGGAGAGGTATAAGGCGAATGGATATCTGCATGTGCATCTATCCAAACAACGCCAACAGTTTCTTGCGGATATGCTGCTTTTACTCCGCTAATTGTTCCCAATGCAGAAGAATGATCTCCAGATAAAACTACCGGAAACGTGTTTTCTTGCAAGGTCACTTTAACGTGATTACTTAAACGTGTACATTGATTTAATACACTCACAATTCTTTTTGCAAAAGAATTGTTTACTTTATTATAGATCGATTCATTTTCAGTAGCGACATCAACATAATCGTATTGACCGAAGTAATTATTTTCTTTATTTATTGCTGCAATTTCAATTGCATCAATTCCCATATCAGAACCTCTTGTACCAGCTCCAATATCAGATCTATTTTTTATAATTTTAATTGAATTGAACATTCTATAACTACGATTTACCTATTGTTAATAGTCTTAAAATCTCTTAAGTTTTCTCCTGTATAAATTTGTCTAGGTCTTCCAATTGGTTCTTTACCCATACGCATCTCTTTCCATTGAGCAATCCATCCTGGTAATCTACCTAATGCAAACATTACGGTAAACATTTCAACTGGAATTCCCATTGCACGATAAATAATTCCTGAATAGAAATCTACATTTGGATATAATTTTCTTTCCACAAAATAAGGGTCATTTAATGCTTCTTGCTCTAATCCTTTAGCAATTTCTAAAATAGGATCGTCGATTCCTAAGTCGTTTAAAACTTCATCAGCTGCTACTTTAATAATCTTCGCTCTAGGGTCAAAGTTTTTATATACTCTATGTCCGAATCCCATTAAACGGAAAGGGTCATTTTTGTCTTTAGCCTTAGCCATGTATTTCTTTGTATCTCCTCCATCTTCTTTAATCGCTTCAAGCATTTCTAACACTGCTTGATTTGCTCCACCATGAAGTGGTCCCCATAATGCAGAGATTCCAGCAGAAAGAGACGCAAATAATCCAGCATGAGAAGAACCAACAATACGTACTGTAGACGTAGAACAGTTTTGCTCGTGATCTGCATGTAAGATTAATAATTTATCCAATGCATTTTTAACTACAGGATTGATTACATATTCTTCATTTGGTTTTTCAAACATCATTTTCATAACGTTTTCTACATACCCCAAAGATTTGTTCCCATAATTCAATGGCAACCCTTCAATTTTACGCATTGCCCAAGATACTAGAACTGGAAATTTTCCCATTATCTTCACAATCGCATTGTACATTTCCTCTTCAGAATCAACATTTACTGAAGTTGGGTTAAAGGCAACTAAAGCACTTGTTAATGAAGATAAAATTCCCATTGGGTGTGCATTCTTTGGAAATGCATCTATAATTTTCTTTACATCCTCATCTACAATAGATTTTGCTTTGATGTCTGTATGAAATTTCTCTAATTGTTCTTCTGTTGGTAGTTCTCCAAAAATTAATAAATAAGCAACCTCTAAGAAATTTGCTTTATCTGCTAATTCTTCAATTGAATATCCTCTATAACGTAATATTCCTTCTTCACCATTTAAAAATGTAATTTCACTGATACATGATCCTGTATTTTTGTATCCTGAATCAATTGTAATAACTCCATTAGTTACAGCTCTCAACGCTTTTATATCAATTGCAGTTTCATTCTCTGTTCCAGTAATTAATGGAAACTCATACTCTTGCCCATCTATTTTTAAAGTAGCTTTATCTGACATTCTTTCTATCTTGTTTTATAATAATGAAGTGAATTGCGAAGATACCAAATTTTGGAAGATTTTAAAAGTCTAGGTGGATAGTTTTTTGAAATGAAAAGATAGGTTCTTTCAATGTATTTGTCTTCTGTAAAACCGATAAAGCTTCAATGCATCTGTATCGATTACGTGATAATAAAATTAAAAACATTTTCTTTTTAATCTTCTTTTTTAAAAACAGGTATTAATACGCTACACTACCCTAAATTAATTTTAGAAATTTATTGCTCAACATTTTATATTAAACACGTACGTATGAGTAATTTAGATAAATTTGACCATGTTGTGGTTTTGATGTTAGAAAATCGATCTTTCGATAATCTTTTAGGCTTTTTATATGATGAAACAAAAACTGGTGGCAAGCCTATTCCAGAAGGAAAAAGCTATGCTGGATTACAAGGAACTTCTTTTTCCAATCCAGTTCCCTCTCGATTCCCTGTAAAAGACGGACATCCCAATGCTATTTCTGTAGCAATCAGTGCAGATTATCACCAACCATTTCCAGACCCTGGAGAAGAATACCCACATATCAACACCCAATTGTTCAATCATGTAGACAGTCAAAACATAAAAGTTGAAGGAGATCAAATGACCGCTCCGTATAACTTACCAAACCCTGTCCCACTAGTTCCTACAATGAATGGCTTTGTCAATGATTATATCAACACATTACAAGCAATGAAGGAAGCCAAATATCAAAACCCTACACTAGCCCAATACGAAGTAATTATGCAATGTTTCGAACCACAGCAAGTGAATGTATTATCAACATTGGCGCGAGAGTTTGCGGTATTTGATCATTGGCATTGTTCTGTACCTAGTCAAACTTGGTGTAATCGTGCTTTTTGGCACGCAGCTACTTCTGGAGGAAAAGTTATCAATCCTATTGGAGAAGGACATATGGTCTCTAATTTTTCATCATGGATAGAAAACGTTTGGACGAAAGAGAATCTATTTGGACTGCTTCATAAAAATGGAATCAGCTCTACAGTGTACACTGCCAATCCTTTCTCTTTAACAGCTTTGGTTAACGGTATACATAAAGTAGGAACTATCAAACATGATAGTTTTGGTTCAGGAATTGAGAAGTTTACCAGTGATTTAAATAACAACAACTTACCTCAATATTCTTTTATAGAACCAAAATTTATCTTGCAGCATAACGACCAACACCCTTCATCAGTAAGCGGATTCCTTGATGGTCCTACCAAAGATGGAACTGTAATACTAGGTGAGAAATTTATTTGGGATGTGTACGATGCTCTTAAAAACAGTGATTATTGGGATAAAACACTTTTTATTATTACCTATGATGAAAACGGTGGATGTTTTGATCATGTACCACCACCTGCTTGTGTACCTCCTGGAGGAGATAACGTTCATCAAGAAGATTTCAATTTCGACCGTTTGGGTGTTCGAGTTCCGATGGTAATGATTTCACCATATATTGCAAAAAACACCATTATTAATGAGACATTTGACCATAGTTCATTCATCAAAACAATGTCAGAAAAATGGGGTTTAGGAAACTTAACTGATAGAGATAAAAATGCAAAATCCTTTAGCGCTGTTTTTTCAGACAAAAAGCG
>JAESTN010000361.1 GCA_016763595.1 Flavobacteriaceae bacterium
AAAGCTGAAGCTGCAACTTTAAAGAAGTTTGAAATTTATCCAATAAAAAACGGAAATGATTTATTGACTTCTTATGACGATCTTATATTGTCTGTAGATACGCTTACGGCAAAAAGTTATTCATTTGTCAATTTTAAAAATACGTTTACAGATTTTGATTATAAGATTCACAACATTCATGTAATTGCAACAAAGAATGATGTGTTTTCTAAACTAGATGAAGTAATTATTTCTTCTATTGTAGATAATAAATTCTTTAATAAAGTAAAGAAACTTACAAATGAAAATTTAAATAGAACAGATTCTTTATTACGGCAAAACTTAACTCAAATAGATTCTTTAAGAAGAGTGTATATGACTGTTTTAATTGAAGAGTCTAAAAAACAAAACTCAGGAACTAATATAGATTTAGGAGGAATAAACGAAACAACAAAAGAGTTAGAATTATTTGAGACAAACAGAAAAATTAATAAGGATTTAAAAGAGATCGTAGAAGATAAGTTTGAAAAATCTGAAGTATTAAATGTTATTTCAAACTTTCAACCAACAGGGTATGAGATAAAAGGAATTGATGAAAATTATGGATTTTTAGGAGCGGGTTTAGCGTTAACTTTAATGATCTTATTTCTTTTATTAAGGCAGTTAAATAATTATTTAAACAACTATAAAAGATAGTTGATGACAACAATATTAATTACAGGTGGAGCAGGTTTTATAGGAGCTAACTTTATCCCTTATTTTTTAGAAGCAAACCCTAACTTAATGGTTGTTAATGTTGATGCATTAACGTATGCTGGGGATGTAAAAAATTTAAGTGAAATCAATTCTCATAGCAGATATATATATGAAAAAGGAAATATTTGCGATCGAAAATTTATGCAAGAAGTCTTTGAAAAGCATACGGTTTCTGGAGTAATACATTTTGCAGCAGAATCTCATGTAGACAATTCTATTAAAAATCCAGATGCATTTATTCAAACCAATATCAATGGGACATTTAATTTGTTAGATATTGCTAGAACCTATTGGATGGAGGGTCCAAATAAATACAAAGAAAACTTTAATAATTCTCGATTTCACCATATATCTACAGATGAGGTTTTTGGAACTTTAGGAGAAACAGGTTTGTTTACAGAAGAAACTTCGTATGCCCCAAACAGCCCATATAGCGCTTCAAAAGCGGCTTCTGACTTTTTAGTGAGAAGTTATTTTCATACCTATGGGATGAATGTTATAACAACAAATTGCTCTAATAATTATGGGCCAAAACAACATGATGAAAAACTAATTCCTACCATTATTAGAAAAGCCTTGTCCGGTGAGGATATTCCAATTTATGGAGATGGTCAAAACATAAGAGACTGGTTGTATGTTTTAGATCATTGTAAAGGAATTGAACTAGTATATCATAAAGGAAAAGAAGGAGAAACTTACAATATTGGCGGAAAAAACGAAAGGAATAATTTATATATAGCCAATATAATTTGTGAAATTTTAGATGACTCTTTTCCAAAAGAGGGTTCTTATAAAGAACAAATTACCTTTGTAAAAGATAGGCCAGGACACGATTTTAGATATGCAATTGATGCCTCAAAAATTGAAAACCAATTAGGTTGGAATGCGGAAGAGAACTTTGAAACAGGAATTCATAAAACCATTCAATGGTACTTAAATAAATACAAAAACCGATGAAAGGAATTATACTAGCAGGAGGATCAGGGTCACGTTTACACCCCCTTACATTGGCAGTTAGTAAACAATTAATGCCAGTGTATGATAAACCAATGATTTATTATCCACTATCTACATTAATACTAGCCGGTATTAGAGAAATATTAATTATCTCCACACGGCAAGATCTACCGCTTTTTGAACGATTATTAGGCGATGGAAAAAAGTATGGTTGTAGCTTTGAATATACAATTCAAGAAAATCCAAATGGACTAGCAGAAGCATTTATTTTAGCAGAAGATTTTATTGGAGATGATAAAGTGGCTTTGATATTGGGCGATAATATTTTTTACGGCTCAGGTTTATCTGAGCTACTTCAGGCAAATAGAAACCCAGACGGAGGAATTGTGTATGCCTATCATGTAAATGATCCAGAAAGATATGGTGTTGTAGATTTTGATGACAACGGAAATGTGAAATCGATAGAAGAAAAACCAGTAGCCCCTAAGTCAAATTATGCAGTTCCAGGCATCTATTTTTATGATAATAATGTTGTAGAAATCGCTAAAAATATAAAACCAAGTAAAAGAGGAGAGCTTGAAATTACCGATGTAAATAAAGAATACTTAAGTCTAGGGAAATTAAAAGTAACTATCTTAGATAGAGGTACTGCTTGGTTAGATACAGGTACATTTGATTCGCTAATGCAAGCATCACAATTTGTTCAAGTAATTGAAGAAAGACAAGGCTTAAAAGTAGGTTCTATTGAAGAAGCGGCATACAGAAGTGGTTTTATAACAAAAACACAATTATTAGAACTAATTCAACCGCTTTTAAAAAGTGGTTATGGAAAACATTTAGAAGGGATTTAATGAAAGCTACAGAAACAAAATTAAAAGGTTGTTTTATTATAGAGCCATCTATTTTTGGAGATGATAGAGGATATTTTTTTGAGAGTTTTAACAAAGAAAAATTCAAAGAATTAACAGGAAAAGAAATTGAATTTGTTCAAGACAATGAGGCATTTTCAAATAGAGGGGTATTGCGTGGACTGCATTTTCAAAAAGGGGAATTTGCTCAAGCGAAGTTAGTTCGTGTAGTAAAAGGAAAAGTATTGGATGTTGTTGTAGATCTAAGATCAGGTTCAAAAACATTCGGCGAAACTGTTTCATGTGTTCTATCAGAAGAAAATAAAAAACAACTCTTTGTTCCTAGAGGTTTTGCTCATGGTTATTCTGTTTTAGAAGACAATACTGTGTTGGTTTATAAATGTGATAATTATTATCAACCTACATCAGAAAGAGGAATTATTTATAATGATACAACACTTAATATTGATTGGATGTTGTTAGAAAATGAAATTATT
>JAESTN010000362.1 GCA_016763595.1 Flavobacteriaceae bacterium
AATTCTAATTTTAGAATTTTTATTTTTGTTTTATGAACAAAAATTATTCCATAGAAGATTTAAATCTGGTTGCAAAAGAAATTTTGGCAAGGACAAAAAGCAAAACATTGTTGTTCTATGGAGATATGGGAACTGGTAAAACCACCTTGATTAAAGAGTTGTGTAAAGAACTAAGAGTAGAAGATGTTGCCCACTCGCCTACTTTTTCATTGGTAAACGAATACCACACCACAAAAAATGAAATTGTGTATCATTTTGACTTCTATAGAATTGAAGACGAAAACGAAGCCTACGATATCGGAATTGAAGATTATTTTTACTCAGATGCATGGTGTTTTATTGAATGGCCACAGAATATCGAAAATTTACTACCTTTAGAGTCCACCGAAATATATCTTTCGGTTTTAGAAAATGGTCAACGTAACATTCAATTAAAATAATATATATGAGCCAATACTCTCCGTTTAGCAAAGAAGAATTGATGCCGCAAGAAGAAATGCTTGAAATTAAAAAGCAAAAGGGAGAATTATTTATTGGCCTGCCTAAAGAAACCCATTTTGAAGAAAAGCGGGTGTGTTTAACACCAGATGCAGTAGCTGCCTTAACGGCTCATGGACATCGCGTTGTTATTGAAACGGGTGCCGGAGAAGCTGCTAATTTTAACGATAAAGAGTATGCAGATTCTGGTGCAAAAATATCGTACAATGCTGAAGAAGCCTTTGGATGTAATATTATTTTAAAAGTGGCACCGCCAACCTTAAAAGAAATTGAATTGATAAAACCGCAAAGCATCTTATTGTCTGCATTGCAATTAAAAACACAAACAAAAAAATACTTTGAAACCCTTGCTAAGAAAAGAATAACGGCTGTTGCTTTTGATTATATAAAAGACGAACATGGCGTATATCCAATTGTAAAGTCGTTAAGCGAAATTGCTGGAACTGCAGCCATATTAATTGCCGCAGAATTATTAAGCAATAGTAATAAAGGAAACGGATTGTTAATCGGGAATATTGGTGGAGTTCCTCCTACGGATATTGTAATTATTGGCGCCGGAACCGTTGGTGAGTTTGCTGCTCGTTCTGCCTTGGGATTGGGCGCAAGAGTAAAAGTTTTTGACAACTCTATTACCAAACTAAGAAAACTACAACATTGTTTAAATACCCCTATTTATACCTCTACAATACAGCCAAAAACCTTATTAAAAGCCTTAATGCGTTGTGATGTTGCTATTGGAGCATTGCGCGGAAAAAACCGCTCTCCAATTATAGTAACAGAATCTATGATTGAGCAAATGAAAGACGGTGCTTTAATTGTTGATGTAAGTATAGATCGTGGAGGATGTTTTGAAACCTCTAGAGTGACCACACATAGCAACCCTACTTTTGAAGCCCATGGCGTTACACATTATTGTGTGCCTAACATACCATCAAGATATGCAAGAACCGCATCTGTATCAATCAGTAATATTTTTACTCCCTACTTATTAGACATTGCAGAAGAAGGTGGTTTTGAAAATGCAGCACGTTTTAACCAAAACTTGCGAAAAGGAATGTATTTTTACCACGGAATATTAACAAGCAGAACCGTTGCAGATTGGTTTAATTTACCTTTTAGAGATATCAATTTATTGATTATATAAGTCCTTAGTTTCCCCTTAGAATCTAATACCGCTTTAATGAAATTTACCAACGTTTTATTAAGTATTATTTTTTCTATGTTCACCCATCAATTGTTTGCACAAACAATAACCGTTGATGCTACAAGAAATCCGAATGATTTAGTGAATCTTTTGGTGGGTAATTCTTGTGCTGCAATTTCAAATGTTCAAATATCTTCCAATCAATCTGTAGCCTATTTTAATCAAAATGGTTCTTCTTTTCCAATTAACGAAGGCGTTATAATTAGAAGCGGCATTGCCTCTTATACCCAAGGAAGCTATACAGGAAATAATTTAGACACGCAGGTAAACACCAATTCTGATGTCGATTTACAACAAATTAGTATTAATTCTGGTCAAGTGGCTCAAATTACTGATGCAGCTTTTTTAGAATTTGACTTTGTACCACCAGCAACAAATTTTAATTTTAATTTTTTATTCTCATCAAATGAATATGGTGAATGGCAATGTGGATTTAGCGATGTTTTTGCTTTTATTCTTACAGATTTAAGTACTGGAGAAAAAATAAACTTAGCCGTAGTACCAACTAGCGGAAATCCAATTTCTGTGAAAGAAATTAGAGACAATCAATACAATGCGTCTTGTAACTCGGTAAACCCTCAATTATTTGGAACTTATAATGTAAACAATTCAAGCAGCTCTACTATAAATATGCGTGGACACACGCTGGTATTGAATGCATCAGCAACTATTAAACCTAACAATCCATATCGTATAAAATTAGTCATTGGAGACTATAACGACTCAAGATACGATTCGGCCGTTTTTATTGAAGCAGGTAGTTTTGGTAACTTTTTAGATTTAGGAGAAGATTTTTCAATCTGTACTGGAGAAAGTGCAACCATACATTCTGGCTTCACAAATACAACAGATTACACCTACCAATGGAGAAGAAATAATGCACTAATTTCGGGAGCAACAAATCCTTCAGTTGAAGTTACTTCTAGTGGAACCTATGCGCTGTTTATTACAAACAACACTACAAGCTGTGTTATAACAGATCAAATTATGGTTTCTGAGTTGGCAATCAATGACCCACCAGATTTAATCGAATGTGATAATGGCCCTGCAACAGTTTTTGATCTAACACAGAATAATAGTACGACCTTAGGATTAGATGATACAAAATACAACCTGTCTTATTATGCATCCCTAGATAACTTAACAAACAATATTCCTATTAGTACTGCTGTATTAAATACATATTCAAGTCCAGGTGGCAACACTATTTATGGAAGAATCACCAATATAAACACAACAGAAAACTGTTCTCAAATCATTCGTTTTCAATTGCTAACTAATTCGGTAATTGCAACAAAACCGACTGATCTTAGAACGTGTGAAAATTCGACAATAGACTTACCAACAGAAGTTGCTAGTCAGATTTTAAATGGTTTAAACCCTGCTACTTATACAATCTCCTATTTTACGAGTTTAACAGATGCTCAAAACAATTCGAATGCGATTCCAAATCAATACAATCCACCTTCAGGTTTAAACGCATTTACAATATGGGCTCGAGTATCAGAAAATGATGGAACCATGTGTTTTGATATCACCAATTTTAACATCAACGTAGATCCAAATCCATTGGTAGATACA
>JAESTN010000363.1 GCA_016763595.1 Flavobacteriaceae bacterium
CCAAAAATAGCACAAGAAAATTCAACTACAAATACTAAAATTATTATTGAAGATTTCTTTCCTACTATTTTAGAAATGGCTGGAATTAAAAACTATAAAACTGTTCAAAAAATAGATGGTATCAGTTTTATCAATATCTTAAGAGGAAATAAAACGGATGCTAATGAACGGGCTTTGTTTTGGCATTATCCTAATAACTGGGGACCAACCGGCCCAGGAATTGCAGCTACAAGCACGATTAGAAAAGGAGACTGGAAATTAATTTACTACCATTTAACAAAAGATTTTGAGCTTTTTAATATTAAAAAGGATATTGGAGAAAAAACTAATTTGAATCAAAAAGAAAGAGCAATAGTAAAAAGTTTAGCGAAAGAACTTGGGAGATATTTAAGAAGTGTAGATGCGCAAATGCCTACAGATACTAAAACAAATAAGCTAGTGCCATGGCCAGATGAAATATAAAAAAACCGCTTGCATTTTGCAAGCAGTTTTCATTTATACAGCTATATTATTTTTTCTTTCTCAAATAAATGGTTCCAAAACCAGCTTCTAACTTCATTTTCACACGTCCGCTTTTCATTTTCAATTTCATGTGTTGTTGACCTTCAGATTCAGTACCAGACAATACATTAAAATTTAAATCGCTATAAATAGCAGCTCCATTAGCATCTACATTTACATCAGAATTTGACGGCATTGTAATATCAATAAAACCATTGTTTGTATAGATAGAATACAACTTTAGTGGTTTCTTTTTATCAAAGGAAATAGTTACATTCCCTCCTATAGAATTGATTGACACAGGCCCAGTAACATCTACTAGTTTCAAGTTATTTAAAGAAGTAGAAATCTCTACTTCTCCATTAAAATTTGTCAATGAAGATACTTTAGAATTATAAAAATGAACTTTTTTTCCTATACCACAATTACTGGTATCCCAATGTAATTTTAAAGTATTGGGGATTTTAATAGTATAACTCTCATTTCCAAACATCACAAATTGCCCATCAGTATTGTCTTTAAAAATCAACTCTCCATTTTTTTGTTCAATGGTAAAGAAAATACCAAATTCTTTATTCTCCTGCTTCTTCCCTAACCTTTTTAATCCTTCTTTTTTACTTGCATCGTTTCTAGAAAAGAAAAGGTTATTAGATTTTCCTCTCGCAATGGTAAAGTTCCTATTTGGAATACTAGATACAACAACACCCTCCGTTTTTTTCACCCCTTTACTCCCTTTAACTAACTTAGGAAGTTTGGCCGTTTTAGTTGTATATAAATACCCATTCCTGTTACTGGGAAACCTAACACTCCTATTGTCATGGCTACTTTCGATAATTACCTCGTTTCCATTATAGCCTTCAATTTTAAAGTTCTTAGAAGAACATATTTTTAAAGTTCCTTTGTTAAATTTTATTTTCTTTTCTTGCGCATTTACGGTAAAAACTGTTAAAAATGCCAATACGATTACTGTACTTATATATTTCATGTTTATTGTTTTAATTGCGCTATAGCTAGGGTTGCATTGCTCTTAACTATAGGAAATGTTTGTTTATTATTTATGATATTCTCTAAAGGTCTCCGTGCACGGTTCTCCTTTAAAAAACTTAATGATTTTATAATTTTTATTTGAACCAAAGGTGTTTTTTCTTTTTCCAAGGCTCTAATTAAACTGATTCTTATTTTTTCATTTGTTGGG
The DNA here is from genome assembly GCA_016763595.1 of Flavobacteriaceae bacterium. Lineage (GTDB taxonomy): Bacteria > Bacteroidota > Bacteroidia > Flavobacteriales > Flavobacteriaceae > Polaribacter. The sequence goes on from JAESTN010000363.1 coordinate 1,697, forward strand.
TATTTAAGTAAGGCATCAATGGTCGCAATTTTTACATTCGCATTTGCATCGTCATGCAATATTTTAATCAGCGTACTAATTATTCTTAAATCTTCTTTTTCGAACTCATCTTCAAATTTATAAACACCTTCTAAACGCGTTCCTGCTGAATCATCTGCTAAAAAAGCCAATACTTCTTTTGTTTCTGCTGATATTTTTGAAATTTGCATCCAAAAGAATACAGCGGTCACCAATACAATACTTGCAGCTACAGAAATGAATCGTAAATACACTACTTTTCCTTTTTTAGGCTGATGCATCTCTTTCTGTAATCTATCTTTAAAAACAGCTTCTGCGTTGAAAGACATTTCTTGAGTATCTAACTCGTTTCTATGTTGCTGTAAATGTTCTTTTAAATTCATTCTCTTTATTGTTTTGTATCATTTGCAGCAATTGACTTTTACCTCTTGCATACTGATTTCGTACGGTACTTTCTTTTAAGTTTAATTGCTTAGCAATTTCTCTATGATTATAATCTTCTATTAAGTACAATACTAAAATGACACTGTATTTATCTTTTAATTTATGAATGCATTCTTTGATGAAATCAATTGACATTTCTTCTGCTTCGTCAAAATCTACGTCTTCTACCTGGGCATCAATCTCTTTTGATTCTTCGATTAAAAAAGTATTTTTCTCTTTTCTGATTTTATCCAATGCTGTGTTAATTGCAATCCTTCTAAACCAAGCGCCAATATTGATATCTTCAGCAACTTGATGTATTTTTTTGAACCCTTTAATAAATGCATCATGCACCATATCTTCTGCATCTTCCCTATTCTTAAGAATTCTAAAACAACTACTGTAAAGCATATTTTTATACGTATTATACACCTCAACTTGCGCTGAATAATCATTCTCTTTACATTTTTTTATGAGGTCTATTTGATTCAAAAAAGGAGCTTGTTTGGTTAACCTTACATTAATATAACGCAGAGTTTTTAATTGTGTCTCAAAAAAAGTTAATCTTTCTCAACTATTTTTTAAAAGTAGTGTCATTCTTGTAGAAATATGGCTTCATGCAATCTACCAATAAACCCCACCTTAAACATGATCAAAAAATGGTTCTAAACTATAAATACCCCATTAACAACTATTTTTTGATGCATAAAAAAACCGCTTAGAAAGTTTCTAAACGGCTTAAAATATTTTTTTTTAATAATCTGTAACATGGCTCCAATTTTCGCCTGTTTTTATTCGGTGCAATTGCATCGTAGAAACACCAAATTGCTTGGCTATCATTTTCAAACGAGTTTTTCTATTAGGGTCAAATATTTTTCTTTTTATTAGTCGAACTCTTACTTCGGTTAATTTTGAAGTTGGTATAACTTTAGGCCTGGTTTTATAATTTGGATTTTTAAATTGATGTATTTCTTTTTCTCTTCTTGTTGTCCACTTTAAATTTTCTAAACGATTGTCTAGCTTATCATAGTTTAAATGAATCACAAATTGTTGGTCTTCATCTTTCTTCAATAAAGTTTGCCCCATCAATTTATGTAAATAAAGCGATGATCTTTTAGAGCCCTTACCCTTTTTTTTCACCAAAATAACTTGGTAACCATTCAGCAGACTAACTTTAACAAGGTTTTGACAATCACCTTTATTTTTTATAACTCTGCCATAATTTGAAACAACAAATTCTTCATCGTTCGTAAAGCGTTCATCAAAAATTATCTTTTTCCATAGCTCATTAGGATAATTTCTTATCATACCAATTGCTATTATTTAATTGAAACGTTTATATTATATTGTAAATATAGAATTTCTTAATGAAACGTAGTGTTCATTTTTAAGTAATCTAAAAACTCTCTTTTAGTTTCTTTGTTCTTAAACTTCCCACCAAACTCAGCAGTAACCGTACTACTTTCAATGTCTTTAATTCCTCTAGAATTTACACACAAATGCTTTGCATCAATTACACAAGCAACATCTTGTGTGCCTAATGCTTCTTGCATTGCTTGTACAATTTGCATTGTTAAACGCTCTTGTACCTGTGGTCTTTTTGCGTAATACTCTACCAATCTATTCATCTTAGACAATCCAATGACTCTTCCTCCAGAAATATAAGCAACGTGTGCTCTACCAATAATTGGCAATAAATGATGCTCACAGGTAGAATACACAACGATATTCTTTTCTACCAACATTTCACCATAATTGTAATTGTTCTCGAATGTAGATGGCTCTGGTTTATTTGCAGGGTTTAATCCCATAAATAATTCTTCTACAAAAGCTTTGGCAACTCTTTTAGGAGTTCCTTGTAAGCTATCGTCTGTTAAATCCATTCCAAGAGTTTCTAAAATTTCTCTTACGCTTTCTTGGATTTTTTCAATTTTTTCACTGTCAGAAATATCAAATGCGTCTGCACGTAAAGGCGTTTTTGCCGATGTACCTACGTGATTCTCTCCTATTTCTTCAACTCTTTCGTCATTCATTTTGCTGTTCACTTCAAACATTTCATTCTTTGTATTAGAGCACAAATTTACAGTTTTTACTGTTAAACTATTGCACCGTGTTTATCAATTCCGCTAAAGAACATGTTTTCTGTTCTCCATCGGACATCTTTTTTAAAACAAACTGGTTGTTTTCTATTTTAGAAACCACAAATTCTATGCCCCTTGCAGATACATATTTCCATTGTTTCTTTTCTTTCTTATTGCTCGATGCTACATCTGGATAGATTTCGCACTTTACATTGTTTTTTCTTAATTCTTTAAGTGCTTTTAATTTTGCGATGTCATTTTCTGAATCGAAATTTAAAAACAATACTTTCGGTTTTGGCAATGCTACAGATTCAAACAATCCTAATTCTTCTAATACCAAGTAAATCCTGTCCAATCCAAATGATATTCCTACGCCACTTACATCTTTTAATCCAAAGACACCTGTTAAGTCATCATATCTTCCTCCACCACCAATAGACCCCATTTTCACACCTTCTGGAGCTTCTACTTCGTAAATAGCTCCTGTATAATAGTTCAATCCTCTAGCTAAGGTTACATCCACTTCTAATGAAGCCGTTTCTAAACCAATAGTTTCAATAGAATCACACACAAAACGCAATTCTTTTACCCCTTGCAATCCTTCTTCAGATGTACCTAACATGTTTTCTAAAGAATTCAATTTATCAGCATTTGAGCCAGAAAAATCAAATA
>JAESTN010000364.1 GCA_016763595.1 Flavobacteriaceae bacterium
AGCGAACGTGAACAAGCATGGAGAGAAATGGCAAAACAAGTGGCACATGAAATTAAAAACCCGCTAACACCAATGCGTTTAACTGTGCAAAGTTTTGAAAGAAGGTTTGATCCAGAAGATCCAAAAATTAAAGAAAAACTAAAAGAATACAGTCAGACCTTAATTCAACAAATTGATGTAATGAGCTCAATTGCATCTGCTTTTTCTGACTTTGCTAAAATGCCAACTCAAAAAAGAGAAAAAATTGATGTCGTTGAAGTGGTTAAATTAGCCTTAGATATTTTTAATGAAAGCTATATTTCATACTCTTTTACAGAAGATAAATTAATAGGGAATTTAGATAAGACACAATTAATTAGAATTGTAACAAATCTAATTACCAATGCAACTCAAGCAACAGAAGGAGTCGAAAACCCGAGAATACAAGTACGGGTTTCATCCGAAAAGAACACCATTAAAATAGCAGTTTCTGACAATGGAAAAGGAATAGATGATTCGGTAGAACACTTAATATTTGAGCCGAAATTCACCACAAAATCTAGTGGAATGGGATTGGGTTTGCCAATGATTAAAAAAATTATAGAAGCGTATAGTGGTTCAATAGCATTTACATCAAGTAAAAGCGAAGGAACAATTTTTACCGTTACGCTACCAAAAAATTAAAGATATGACTTTCGAGAATTTACTAATTACCAATGAAAATGGCTGTGCAACAATAACCATTAACAGACCCAAAAAATTAAATGCATTAAACATTGATACAATCAATGAATTACACAATGCTTTTAAAAATTTGGATGAAGACGCTGCTGTAAAAACAATAATTATTACAGGTAGTGGTGAGAAAGCATTTGTTGCTGGAGCAGATATTTCTGAATTTGCGCATTTTACTGTTGAAGAAGGAGAAGCCTTGGCAAGAAATGGACAAGAGATTTTATTTGATTTTGTTCAGAACTTATCTACTCCAGTGATTGCAGCTGTAAATGGGTTTGCCTTGGGTGGTGGATTGGAATTAGCAATGGCAAGTCATTTTAGAATTGCTTCTGACAATGCAAAAATGGGCTTACCAGAGGTTTCTTTGGGAGTGATTCCGGGGTATGGAGGAACACAACGATTGGCGCAATTAGTTGGTAAAGGTAGAGCAATGGAATTGGTAATGACAGCAGGAATGATTTCTGCAGAAGATGCTAAAAATGATGGATTGGTTAATTATGTTACTACCCAAGAAGAATTATTGCCACTGGCAATGAAGCTGGCAAGTAAAATTGCAAGAAACTCATCGGTAGCAATTAGCGCAGCAATCAAAGCAATCAATGATAATTTTAATGACGGGGTTAATGGGTTTGAAACAGAAATTTCTGAATTTGGAAATTGTTTTGGAACCGAAGACTTTAAAGAAGGAACTACCGCGTTTTTAGAAAAAAGAAGAGCAAATTTTCCAGGGGAATAATATCATTTAGAGTCAAGATAATTCGTTTTGGCTCTATTTTTTACCATTCCACTCGCCATAAAATTGATCTAAAAACACAACCATATAATCATGCCTATCAGCAGCGATTCGCTGGCCAGTTTTGGTGTTCATTTTGTCTTTTAGTAACAACAATTTCTCATAAAAATGATTGATGGTTGGTGCAGAAGATTTCTTGTACTCCTCTTTAGTCATTTCTAAATTTGGAGTAATTTCCGGATCGTATAATGCTCTATTTTTAAATCCACCATAATTAAAACAACGAGCAATACCAATAGCACCTATGGCATCTAATCTATCTGCATCTTGAATAACCTCTAATTCGGGAGAAGAAAATAGTTTTTCGCCAGACAAACTAGATTTATAAGAAATGTAATTGATGATGTTTTCTATATGTAGAATTACAGGTTCGTTTACCTGCTGGCTTTCTAAAAATTCTCTTGCAATTTTCGGACCAACAGTTTCATCTCCGTCGTAAAATTTGGCGTCAGCAATGTCGTGTAATAATGCTCCTAAAGAAACAATAAACAGATCTACGTTTTCGCCTTTTGCTATGAGTTTTGCATTGCGTAAGACCCTTTGGATATGAAACCAGTCATGTCCGCCTTCAGCTCCTTTTAAGGTTTCTTTTACAAACTCAATCGTGTTTTTAATAATTTGTTGTCTCTCCATAGTGTAAAAATAAAAAACCCACTCTATTGAGCGGATTTTATCTAATAATTTTTTTACTCTAAATATAGATTAACAGAACTCTTCGTATGCTTGTGCTAAATTCTGTGCAATCATTTGAGCAGATCTTCCTTCAATATGATGACGCTCTAACATATGCACTAATTTTCCGTCCTTAAACAATGCAATTGCAGGTGAAGATGGAGGAAAAGGAATCATATACTCTCTTGCTTTTTGTGTAGATTCTTTTTCTACACCAGCAAAAACAGTTGTTAAATGGGTTGGGAATTTATCAGCTCCTAAAGAAGCAATTGCTCCAGGTCTTGCTGTTCCGGCAGCACATCCACAAACAGAGTTCACCATTACTAAAGTGGTTCCTTCTTTTGCCAAGGCATTGTCTACGTCTTCGGCTGTATATAAAGCATCAAAACCAGCGTTTATCAATTCGTCACGCATTGGTTTTACTAATTCTTCTGGGTACATATTTTATAAAATTTTGAACTACAAAGGTACTTAAATTTCTAATTAATATTATGTTAAGAATAGTCCAAATATGGGCGTGTTCATTTTACTGCTTTTTTTTAAGAATAACTTTTAAAAATAGCAATAAAATAACCAGGCTTTCCGTTGTATCTTTTTTGCTATTTCAAAAAAGGATGCCACTTCAATCCTTCACGCAAATAAAATAAATACAAATAAGATTGAAACAATCTTAAAAAAGAATCGTCAAACAATAGAACTTTGTAAATTAGCAACTTTAAAAATTAGAATTAAATGGGAAGTTTTACCAAATGGTTAGGAGCAGGATTAGGGTTTACCTTAGGAGGGCCAATCGGGAGTATTATTGGATTTGCAGTAGGGAGCTTTGTAGACGGAGTTTCTAAAGATGATGTCTTAAAAGAATACCAAAAAGCACAATCTGGAAGAGGTGCAAGCAATACGCAATCTGGAGATTTTGAAATTAGTTTATTAATCTTAGCGTCTATTGTTATCAAAGCTGATGGAAAAGTAGATCAACGAGAACTCGATTTTGTGAGGTCTCAGTTTATTGGTATGTACGGAAAAGAACGTGCAAACCATGCATTTAAATTGTTTAAAGGAATTATTAAAAAAGACGTGTCTGCACATGAAGTTTGTGGGCAAATTCGTCAACACATGCCGCACGCATCGAGATTGCAGTTAATGCATTTCTTATTCGGAATTGCAAAAGCAGATCAACATGTTGCTGGTTCGGAAGTTGAGGAGATTAGAAAAATAGCAGGCTATTTGAATATCAATCAGTATGATTTTGAATCGATCAAAGCCATGTTTTATGACGAAACAGATAGTGCCTATAAGATTTTAGAAATCACAAAATCTGCTACAGATAGTGAGCTTAAAAAAGCCTATAGAAAGATGGCTAAAAAATACCATCCAGATAAATTACAAGACTTAGGAGCAGAACATGTTAAAGGAGGAAAAGAGAAATTCTTGCAAATCCAAAATGCCTACGAAAAAATTAAAAATGAACGTGGAATTTAATTAAATCACAAACAGGTACTTGTACTCGTTTGTGACTTATTTTAAAAAAGCTATATTTGTTTATAGTGTAATCGTTCCCCGATGAAAACTATTTTAATTCTACCCTCCCCCCACAAAGCAACAACTGTTTTTTGAGTAGTGTTATAAGTTTATAACTAGTTTGTATAATTCACATAGAGATGTCTCTGAAATAATGTGAATTGTAAAGGCATGGGTGAACGTTATGTTTACAAATACGAACAACTAGAAACTAAACTTTTAATATTGATGGGGGTCTTTTTTGGAGGAATCTTTTTTGTCTTTATTTATGTAATTACTATTTGTAATGCTGATTCAGCATATAAACAGTGGTTCTTAAAAGTAAATTTACAGAGCCCTGAAGTCTTATTAGAACAAAACAGGTTAATTTTAAATCTCTTTTTTACGTTTTCATTTCTAGTAGTATTCTTTTTCTTTTCAAACGATTTCTTATTTAGAAATTTATATCAACCTAATTTTTTTGAATTTTCATCGATAACGATTGTACTTGTCAGTACCATTGATAGGAGATCTATGCGAAATTTCAAAAGAGCAACCAAAATTAAATAAATCTATGAAAAAAGATTACTCAATTATAAAAAAAGCAAGACTAAGTACGTTGTTATTGCTAATAATGTTAAGCCTGGGGCTCCAAAGTAAATTATCAGCTCAAACTTATACTTCTATCAAAGATGGAAATTGGACTGCCAGTTCTACTTGGCAAGGAGGATCTGTACCTCCAACAGGAAATATTTCAAATGGAATTACAATCAATATAAATCACTTAATAAATTATAATTCTGGAAATTCGATTGACAATGATGGGATAATTCGAATAGAAAGGAAAGCAGCAACCATTACGAAAGCGAGTTTGGAATTTCCTACAGGGATAAATTTCAATAACAATTCAACAGGTGAAGTATATATTATTGATGGAGCCTTTTATCAATGTCGATTTGATGATTGTGGTAACGGAGATACTTCCAAAGGAGAAAGTACAACAAAACAATCAGGAACCTTTAAGAATATTGGAGGTTTTATTTATGTTGATAGAGGTTCAGTAGAAGTAGCACAAGATTGGACCGGAGAAAGTGGAGGTACAAGAATTTTTATTGATAGTTGTTTAAAAACGGGACAGAATTTCACCTTGTCTGGTTCAAGCTCTTATGATGTTTTAATGGATACAAGCGTTTCTGTTGGATGGCATGAGTCTGGGAATTTTTCTGTGGCAGATGGAACCATCTATTTTGATGGGGCCGATATTCAATTAGCTGGTACTAGTGGGAGTTTCGAATTAAATTCTGGTAAAGCAAGTGGATTGATAGATTATGTAACACTAAAAAATCACGTAACAAATTCAACTGGATCAGGAAAAATTAGTATTAGCTCCTCTATCTCAACATCAGTAAGCGCTCAAACATTTACAAAACCAAACCCAGATTACGATGTACCCGCTACTTCTACGTTAACCATGACAGGTTATTGCGCAGGTACTTTCGAGGATTCTGGAAATAAAATTACTGGAACACCAACATCAGATTGTACCTTAACTACAACATTACATTTTTTTGGTATTTGTTCATTTATATCAAATGCTAAAACAGGAGATGATATTGAACAATGTGAAACGTCTACATTTAACTTAGTCGCCAATGAACCCGTTGCATCAGTATCGGGTACCTGGACTGTGGTAAGTGGAACAGCAACAATTACAAGTCTAAACTCAGCAACAACAACCGCAACGGCAGTTCCAGTAGGAACTACAGCAACCTTACGATGGACAATGTCTGATGGGAATCCCGCAGCTAATACAACAAATGATATTATCTTAACCAATTCGAATTCTGTAGCAGGTACAAATATTGATCAAACAGGTAACAGTAGTTTTACCTTGGCAGGAAACACCCCTTTATCAGGATTCACAGGAAGTTGGAGTTTTGTAGGAGCAAGTGGAAGTGCAGCAATCACAACAGCAAGTTCACCAACCAGTGGAATAACAGGAGTTTCTTCAGGAACTTCAGTAACACTACGTTGGACCGTTACCAATGGAACTTGTAGTAGTACAGATGATGTTGTTTTAACCAATAACAGTGGAGGCGTTAACACAGTAGGCAGTCCTTCAAGTACAGAAACCTTATGTATTAGTACAGTTTTAAACACTATTACCCATACTACAACCGGAGCAACTGGAATAGCAGAC
>JAESTN010000365.1 GCA_016763595.1 Flavobacteriaceae bacterium
AAAGGGTAAAGAATTCATTAAAAAACTGTTTTACAATCAAACAGAAATATTAAATAGACAATCATTACCTTTGCAAAAAAATTACAAAAAGAAAGTACAGGAGTATTTTAGTAATTCAAAGGGGAATAAAAAGAATGATTGAATTTAATTACGAGACTAATTTTACTTTAAAATACGAATCAAAAATAGCTGATTGGATTCAAAGTTGTATCTTAAAAGAAGGGTTTAAATTAGGTGATATCAATTATATTTTTTGTGATGATACATATTTGCATAAGTTAAATGTTGAGTTTTTGAATCATGATACACTTACAGATATTATCAGTTTTGATAATACTATGGGTAAATTAATTAGTGGTGATATTTTTATTTCTATTGAAAGAGTTATGGAAAATGCAGCCACCTTTAATGCTTCTTTTGAAGAGGAATTACACAGGGTTATTATTCATGGTGTATTGCACTATTTAGGATATAAAGACAAAAATAAAGAGGACCAATTAATTATGACAACTAAAGAAAATGATTCTTTATTGATGTTAAATAACTGGTAATCAAATAAATAAAATAATAGTTTCACGTGAAACATAGGGTATGAGTTTATTTTCTACAACATATGACGTTATAGTCGTTGGTGGTGGTCACGCTGGAAGTGAAGCCGCAGCAGCAAGTGCAAACATGGGGGCGCACACATTACTAATTACAATGAGTTTACAAAATATTGCTCAAATGAGTTGCAATCCCGCTATGGGTGGAATTGCAAAAGGGCAAATTGTGCGTGAGATTGACGCTTTAGGTGGTTATAGCGCTATTGTTACCGATAAGACCGCTATCCAGTTTAAGATGCTAAATAAATCTAAAGGACCTGCTATGTGGAGTCCTAGGGCTCAGTCTGACAGAATGCGTTTTGCTGAAGAATGGAGAAATATGTTAGAAAAAACTGATAATTTAGATTTCTATCAAGATTCTGTGAATGGTTTGTTGTTTGATGGTGATACAATTGTTGGTGTAAAAACGGCTTTGGGTTTAGAGATAAAAGCTAGGTCAGTAATAGTAACAGCAGGTACTTTTTTAAATGGGCTGATTCACATTGGTGAAAAAACTTTCGGTGGAGGTAGAGCAGGAGAAAGTGCATCAACAGGGATTACAGAAGATTTAGTGGCTAAAGGTTTTGAATCAGGTAGAATGAAAACAGGAACACCTCCAAGAGTTGATGCTCGTTCTTTAGATTTCTCTAAGATGACTGAACAACCAGGTGATGAGAATCCACAAAAATTTTCATATTCACCAGAAACAAAACCATTGACAAAACAGCGTTCTTGTTATTTGACATATACAAACCCTGAGGTGCATGAATTGTTGAGGGAGGGCTTTGATAGGTCGCCTATGTTTAATGGGAGAATACAATCTGTTGGGCCAAGATATTGTCCTTCTGTAGAGGATAAGATTGATCGTTTTGCTTCAAAAGAAAGACACCAGATGTTTATTGAGCCTGAGGGGTGGAACACTGTAGAGATTTATGTAAATGGTTTTTCTACTTCTTTACCTGAAGATGTCCAAGATAAAGCGATTCGTTCTGTTGAGGGTTTTGAAAATGTAAAGTTTTTAAGATATGGTTATGCAATAGAGTATGATTATTTTCCTCCAACTCAATTGAGACATACATTGGAAACAAAAATGATTAAAGGGTTGTATTTTGCTGGTCAAATTAATGGTACGACAGGATATGAAGAGGCGGCTTCTCAAGGATTAATGGCGGGAATTAATGCTGCTTTAAAAATCCAAAAGAAAGACCCGTTTATCCTAAAAAGAAATGAAGCGTATATTGGAGTTTTGATCGATGACTTAATTACAAAAGGAACTGATGAGCCGTACAGAATGTTTACATCTAGGGCCGAATATAGGACGTTGTTAAGACAAGACAATGCCGATCTAAGATTAACGCCAAGGTCTTTTGAAATAGGTTTAGCGTCTATAGACCGAATGGATCGAGTGATTCAGAAGAAAGAAAAAACAGCTTTGCTATTAGATTTTTTAACGAAGTTTAGTGTAAAGAAAGAAGTAATAAACCCCATTTTAGAAAGGAAAGATTTAGCCCTTGTTTCTCAATCAATGAAGCTTTTTAAAATAGCAACAAGACCTCAGTTAAATTTTGATGACTTAATGGCAATACCAGAGTTAAAGGCTTTTGTTTCGGAAAACAATATGGATGCAGAGATTATTGAACAAGCAGAGATTCAATTGAAATATTCTGGTTATATTGAAAAAGAAAAGAACAATGCAGATAAGTTGAACCGTTTAGAAAACGTTTCTATTCCTTCCAGTTTTGATTATAATAAGGTTCAATCGATCTCATTCGAAGCGAGAGAAAAATTAAATAAGATTAAACCAATATCTATTTCGCAAGCAAGTAGAATAAGTGGTGTGACACCAAGTGATATTTCTGTCTTATTGGTTTATATGGGAAGATAAACATGAACGTTCCATGTGGAACATAATATTTTTTGCTACTAAAATGAAAAAAGAGAAAGACCTTTATAAAGAGTTAGTCCCTTTAATGAGTTGTATTGATTATACAGTTTCTAAAGAGTCATATGAGTTGTTAATGAATCCAATGTATCACATGATGGTAACACTACCCGTACCTTCTGATTTGGAAAATTATTACAAAAGCGAAGATTATATTTCACATACAAACGCTAGTAAAAGCATTTTTGATAAATTGTATCAAGGTGTTAGAAAATACACATTACAGAAAAAATTAGTATTAATAAATTCTTTTAATTCGTCAGATAAAAAACTGCTAGACATTGGTTCTGGAACAGGAGATTTTTTATCAACATGTAAGAATAAGGGATGGAATGTTTTTGGGGTAGAACCAAGTAAGGAAGCAAGAAAAATTTCTGAAAACAAAGATGTAAAAGCAGTAACTGATTTGTCTTTATTAAAAGAAGATAATTTTGATGTGATAACTTTATGGCATGTATTAGAACATGTTGAAAACTTATTAGAATATATTGAAATACTGAAGTCAAAATTAAAACCAAAAGGAGTTTTAATAATTGCAGTCCCAAACTATAATAGTTTTGATGCAAATTACTACAAAGAATATTGGGCGGCTTTTGATGTACCTAGGCACCTTTGGCATTTTTCTCAAGAATCTATAAAAAAATTATTTTCTCAAGTTTATATGAAGGTTGATAAAACGATCCCAATGAAATTTGATTCGTATTATGTTTCAATGCTAAGTGAAAAATATAAGTCAGGAAGAAATAAATTTTTGAAAGCATTCTATATTGGTTTCCTTTCAAATTTAAAGGCAAAATCTACTTCTGAGTATTCATCTCTCATTTATGTGATTAAAAACACTTAAAAACTCATTTAAAAAGGCGCTAATTCAAAAACTAGCGCACGAACAAGGTTTTACAGAAGAGTTCTCCAAGAGCTCTTAAAAAGCGTTATTTAAAGCCTTTCGAATAGGTGTTCTTTATTTGAAAGCAATAAAACAATAAATAATACTTATACTTCTTATTTACTTAATAGATAAACACCAAAAATTGTTGTTACAAAATAGACTGCTAATGTCATTGCGCCGGCATAATCTTTTGCTAGTCTCTGACCAATTAATAAAAAGATTAAAGTAATTGCAGATAATTCTACTCCTAAAAGGGCATATGTTTTGGTTCCGTCAGATACTAATTGATACATACCAAAAAGCATAAAGGCACTTGCAAGAATTTCTACTATTAAAATTATGGCTAATAATAAAGGAACGGTGTTTTTTAGAGGAGAATTAGAAAAGTGACCTTTTATAAAAGATAAATTCCCTTTCCAATCGGTGATTTTATCTACACCGGATTGTAAAAAGGTTACAATTAAAAATAATAAGACTAGTATTTCTGTTGGGTAATTTTTTAATAGTTCCATAAGTGAATTAGATATTTTAACAAAACTAATAAAAAGAAAGATGCGAGCAACAAATAATTAACTCGCATCTTATCAAATAACCAAACCAACTTATAATGAATTTCTTTTTCAATAGCTTTTAATTATTACCTCCCACACAAAGCGTCTAATTCTTCTTGGCTATTGATTACAATTGTTTCCCCATTTTTTATAATTGATAAAGGAAATACATATACTGGTCTAACCCCTTTGTCTAAGTTTTTATGATATTCTTTTAGTGCATCTTGATCTGCTATTTCTTGAGTAGTTCCATCACTTAATGTTACCGATATTGGATAAACAAATTCAGGTCTTTTTCCTCTTTTAGGTTTTTTAATCAATGCATCAAATTCTTCTTGCGTGTTTATTACAATTGTTTCACCGTTTTTTTCAACTGAAATAGGAAAAACAAATACAGGTTTAACACCATCTGCCAATGTATCTAAATACGCTTTAAATTCGTCTTTATCAGCAATTTCCTGGGTGCTTCCATCTTCTAAAACAATAGATAAAGGAAATACTAAATGTGGTCTTCTTCCTTTTGCAGGCTTGCCCATAACGGCTTTTAATTCATTTTCATCAGATACTTCTATTGTTGATCCATTTATTAATACAGATAAAGGAAAAACAAATACTGGTTTTATACCTTCATCTAAAGAGTCTAAATAGGCTCTTAGAGCTTCTTTATCTGCAATTTCTAGTGGACTACCATCTTCTAATTCAACAGAAATGGGAAAAATAAATTCAGGTCTTTTTCTTCCTCTATTTTTTTTAATCAACTCTTTTAATTGTTTCATATCGTTAATAGTAATAACTTCTCCGTCAACAGTTATATCGAACGGAAAATTTATTCGAGGTCTTTGAGTTGCCTCGGCATAATCTTCCATATCAAAATCGTTGTTAATAGTTGTAGTCGTTGAACTATTTGTTACTGCTGTAACAGGGTAATTTACAATTACAGATTCTACCAGACTCAATACCTCTTCTTTATTAAGAGTGGTTTCTGCTTCAAATAGTGCTACATCTTCAGTAGTAGACTCTTGACAAGAAATCATAGAACTTACTATTATTGTTAGGGCAATTAATCTTTTTGCGAATACTTTCATGACATATTATTTTTTAATGTTCACTAATAAAACAGGCAATTAAAAGAATACCCTACCAAAAAAACTAAAAAAATAAAAAATTCTTCTATTTTTGAGGAATAATAAGGGTTTCATGTCAGAAAAAAAATCAGTTTGTGAGTCTAGTGTATTTGAAGAATTGTATTCAGAACACTCTAAATCGCTATATAATTTTGCTTTTTATAAATCGGGAAACTCAGCACAATCTGAAGATTTAGTTCAAGAAGCATTTATTAAAATGTGGAACAATTGCGCTAAAGTTATATTCGAAAAAGCAAAATCTTTTCTATTTACAGTAACTAACAATCTTTTTTTAAATCAAGTTGCACACAAAAAAGTGGTGTTGAACTATAATTTAATTGGAGGAAAAGAGTCCACAAATGAAAGTCCAGAGTTTTTAATGGAAGAAAAAGAATTTATGGATCTCCTTCAAAATGCCATTGGGGATTTAAAAGAAGGACAAAGGGAAGTGTTTTTATTAAATAGAATAGACAAAAAAACATATAAAGAAATAGCAGAAATGCTTTCTATCTCTGTAAAAGCCGTTGAAAAAAGAATGCATTTAGCATTAAAACAACTTAGAGAAAAGGTTGGAAATATATAACTTAATATAAAAAAGTAGGGTATATGGCAATCAGGCTGTTATACTTACAAAGGAATAAAAAATGAAAAACGAACATACAGACGATACATTTTTATCTCGTTGGTTAAATAATGATTTAACGAGCGAAGAGTTGGTTTCCTTTAAGAAAACTACTGAATATAAAGAGTATCAAAAAATTATCGATGCTACTCAGAACTTTAAAGCACCTAACTTTAATGAAAAGGAAGTATTCGAAAAAATTCATCAAAAAACGAATGATAAAAAAGTTAAGAAACTTATTCCAAATTGGATGTTCGCAGCAGCGGCCTCTATTGCTTTATTATTAAGTACTGTCTATTATTTAACGGGAACTAATGAAACATATTCAACATCATTTGGAGAACAATTAGCGTTGGTTTTGCCTGATGGATCGGAAGTGTTGTTAAACTCAAAATCTTCTGTAACTTATAAAAAAAGTGATTGGTTTAATGGAAATAGAACTTTAGAATTGAATGGTGAGGGGTATTTTAAAGTAAAGAAAGGGTCTACCTTTAGTGTACTTTCAGAGAATGGAAAAGTACGTGTTTTAGGAACACAATTTAACGTAAAAACAAATCCATCGTACTTTGAGGTGTTGTGTTACGAGGGTAAAGTACAGGTTGAGAATAAAGAAGAATTAGCAATTTTAACGAAAGGTTTATCTTTTAGGAAAATTGAAAACAAGAGCTCAGAAAAAGGAACTTTTATTAATGAAAAACCTAATTGGCTAGATGGAGAAACTAGTTTTAATAATGCACCATTAAAGTATGTTTTAGAGGAGTTAGAAAAGCAATACAACATCAAGATAAATTCCTCTAATATTGATTTAAACATCTTATATACAGGGGCTTTTACAAATATAAACTTAAATTTGGCATTGCAAACAATATGTGCTCCTTTATCAATTCAGTTTACTGTTGATTCTAATAAAGTAGTGCTTTCCAAAAAATAAGGATGCTTAAAAAACTCATTTTATCTTTCTATTTTCTCTTCGTGGTTGGAGTTATTTTTTCTCAGAATCAATCGAAAAAGGTTTCATTAAAAATGCTGTTGACGTCTATTGAAAGTCAACATAATGTAAAGTTCTCTTACAATTCGAATCTGATAAAAAGGATTACCTGTCTTCCTATAAAGAAAGAAAAAAACTTAAAGGAAAAATTAGAAGACCTTAGAAAACAGACATTTCTGAATTACAATCAAATTGATGCTAGATATATCATAATTACAGAAAAAGAAATCACAAAAAATTATAGGATATCTGGCGTTTTAATAAATCGTAAAAATGAAGAAGTTGCTGCTTTTTCTTCTGTAATAGTAAAAGGAACCTTACGTGGAACAACCGCAGATGAAAACGGAAGGTTTTCTTTAAGTAACATCTCTTCAAACCAAAAAATTGAAATTCAAAGCATTGGGTTTACTTCAGTTACTATTCCTGCACATATGTTTTTAAATCAACCAAATTTAAGAATAGAATTGGATGAAGAAAATATTGAACTTGACGAAGTGTTAATTAGCGATTATATAACGCAAGGAATATCTAAAAAACAAAATGGTTCAATTGAAGTATCTCCCAAAAAACTAGGCATTTTACCTGGATTAATAGAGCCTGATGTTTTATTAAGTTTACAATTATTGCCAGGAATTCAAAGTTCATCAGAAACAGCTTCAGGGTTGCAAATTAGAGGGAGTTCTCCAGATCAAAATCTGATATTATTTGATGGAATTAAAATGTTTCACAGCGGTCATTTTTTTGGTTTAATTTCTTCATTTAATCCATATGTAACCAAGAAAATAAG
>JAESTN010000366.1 GCA_016763595.1 Flavobacteriaceae bacterium
TCATTACTCTTTTTAGGAGTACTTTTATTGATCATTAAAATTTCATCATTCAGCAATGAAAAATTATACAAAAAGCTAGCAAAAAGTGAATTTGGCGATCTAGGAATTTGGATACTAATTGCTGGTCTTTTGATTCCTGGATTGAAATTATTATTTTTCAATAGCATTTAACAATGTAAAGGCATCCAACACAACTTAACTCAAAAACAACCATTACCTTTATTTCATGAAAAAATCAGTTGCTATTATTGGCGGAGGCCCTTCGGCTTTTTTATTGGGGGCCTTTTTAGAGGCTTCTAAGTTTGATGTGACCATCTATGAAAAAAATAAAACGTCTGGAAGAAAATTTTTAGTAGCAGGTAAAGGTGGTTTTAACTTGACCCATTCAGAACCTATTGAACACTTGATTAAACGCTATACGCCAACTGGTTTTCTAGAAGAAGCGCTATTAAATTTCACCAATACAGACTTTAGAGATTGGCTAGAAAAAATTGGCATTCCAACGTATATAGGAAGTAGTAAAAGAGTCTATCCAAAAGAAGGCATCAAACCTATTGAAGTGTTAACTGCAATTCTTACCCACCTAAAAGAAAAAGGAGTCGCCATTAAATACGAACATACTTTTTCTGATTGGGACGCAAATAACAATCCCATTATTAATAACAAAGCCATCAAAGCAGATTATACTGTTTTCTGCTTAGGAGGTGGAAGCTGGAAAATTACCGGTTCTGATGGAAGTTGGTTGAATACGTTTGCGGAAAAAGACATCAACACAAAACCATTTCAAGCATCAAACTGTGGCTATCAAATAAACTGGAAGTCAGATTTTATTCAGAAAAACGAAGGAACGCCGTTAAAAAACATTGCCATTTCTTGTGGAGATGCAATCCAAAAAGGAGAAGCAGTCATTACCAAATTCGGACTGGAAGGAAATGCCATTTATGCCTTGAGTCCTCAAATTAGAACAGCACTAGATACACATGCAACAGCAAGGGTTTTTATCGATTTCAAACCTTCTTTGACTTTAGAGAAAGTACTTTCTAAAATAAAAATAGCAACACAAAAAAACACCACTGCCATTCTAAAGAAAGAACTCAAACTAGGCAGCGCTCAAATCGACTTGTTAAAAACATACCTTACAAAAGAGGCGTATTTGAATATAGAGTCGCTGGCAAGCAACATCAAAAAGTTTCCGTTAGAAATTACAAATACCGCAACTATTGAGGAAGCGATTTCTACCGTTGGCGGAATTGACTTAGGAGCCGTTTCTAAAAACTTTGAACTAAAAAACATGCCAACTCAATATTGTATTGGCGAAATGCTAGACTGGGATACGCCTACTGGCGGATACTTATTACAAGCTTGTGCAAGTACAGGAGTTTCTTTAGCGAAGCATCTGAACGAAATAAATTAAAAAAACTTCAAAAAAATGCAATAACTTTAAATTCTAGCGTCTTTATGTATGAAGACCTAGAAAAAGGGACTTGAATGGCATCAGAAACTGACAACGACAAACAACTAAAAGCATTCTTTAATTCAGAATATCATAACCTAAAAGCCTATGTACATTCTAAGATTGAAAACGATGCCGATAGAGATGCAGAAGATATCATTCAAGATGTGGCATTAAAAATACTTTCTCGTAAAAGCATTTTACCCATCAATAACATCGGAGGCTTTGTCTATTACTCGATAAAAAATAAGATTATCGATATTATGCGTAAAGACAAAAAAACCACCAATATTGATGAAAAGCTAGAAAAACAATTAGCTGGTTTTGCAGAAAATTTGTACGACAATTCAGACCAACTGTATTCTGACGAGATGAAAGCTGAATTGAAGAAAGCCATTTTTAACCTAAAACCACATTATAGAGAAATCATTATAGCCATAGATGTAGAAGGATATAGCTATAAAGAAATCTCTCAAGAAACTGGCATTCCGACGGGAACTCTAATGTCTAGAAGACATAGAGCCATTTCTATCCTTTTTCAAAACCTCGAAAACAAAAAAAATAATAGTTAAAAAAACACCATATGTCTAATTACTGGAAACACAAATTGAGAACAAAAAGTCCGCTTGAAATTGCTGGATGGATACTACTAGGGATAATTGCCATTGCCGGAATCGCCATATTAATGGGGTACGTAATTATGTCACTATGGAACTGGTTGATGCCTGATATTTTTGGATTGACTACCATTACATATTGGCAAGCAGTTGGTCTTTTTATATTGGCGAAATTTATTTTTGGGGGCTTTGGCGGAAGCAGCGATAGTAGTAACTGCAACCCAAAACATAGAAAAGGCAAACATTCTAATAAAGATTTTTCTAAGTGGAAAATGTATGATACCTACTGGAAAGAAGAAGGTGAATGTGCGTTTTCTGAATATGTACAGAAAAAAAATACTACGGAGACTACAGAACCGTTAACTAAAGAAGAAGAAGAAGAATAAAAAGCTATAAAAAATCTGACATGAAATTAGTAATCCTTAGAACCGATATTAAAACGAAGAAAAAGGTAAAAAAAATGAAACCTATTTTTAACAACCATCCCATAATTTCCAAGTGGTCTATTGACACAGAGGACATTGACAATGTGCTACGAATAGAAGCAGAAGACAACCTTGATGAAGATGAAGTTAAAAAATTAGTCATAGAAAACGGGTTTTATTGTGAAGATTTACCAGATATTATATAACCTCCTCCAAAAAAAATATGACTTCAAAAACAACAAGAATCAATGAGCCCTATTATCATTCTATAGAAGACATTATTCATAAAAAACTAGAACTTCTTAATCTTAAAGATGGAGAAGTTTTAGTTGATTTAGGTTGTGGCGATGCACGTAATTTGATTGAAGCTTGCTCTTTCGCAAAAATTAGCTGTATTGGCTATGAAATATTGCCAGAAGCCATAGCAGATGCACACTCAAATATCACGAAATCTGGGTTAGAAGATCGCATAGAAATTAGAACTGAAGATTTTTTTGATGTAGACATTTCAACAATAAAAGTATTGATCATTTACTTAACAAGATATGCCTTGGGAGAACTCTCTTTAAAACTTGAAAATGAGTTGCCAAAAGGCGCTAGAATTGTAACCCACCAATTTGATATTCCAGCTTGGAAATCAGATAGAGAGATTGATTATTTGCAGAAAAATGGTCAAACTGAAAAAATATACCTGTATACTAAAAAGTAAAAATGGACTGATTTTTATGAGTTTCATAGTGTAAAAACCGTTATTTTTACAACAGTTTTAAACTGATACTATGGCACACGATTTAAGCAATCATCGGAAGTCTTACGAAAAGCAAGAATTATTAAAAAGCAACTGCCCAGAAAATCCAATTGAATTATTTCAACAATGGTTTTTACATGCAGATGCTTCTGAAATGGTTGATGAAGCAAACGCAATGACCATTTCTTCTATTGGATTGGATGGCTTCCCTAAAAACAGAATTGTTTTATTAAAAAAATATACCTGGGAAGGATTTATTTTTTACACCAATTATAATTCAGAAAAAGGAAAAGCAATAGCAGCAAATAATAATGTATGTTTGTCTCTTTTCTGGCCAGGATTGGAACAGCAAATCATTATTAAAGGAACGGCAGAAAAATTAGCAGAAAACTTATCTGATGGGTATTTCGAATCGCGTCCAGATGGAAGTAAATTAGGTGCTTGGGCATCTAACCAAAGTGAAGTTGTTGATTCTCGAGAAAGCTTAGACAAGAGTTTAAAATCTTTTGAGAAAAAATACAATCAACAAGAAATTCCAAGACCAAATCATTGGGGTGGTTTTTTAATTAAGCCTATTTCTTTAGAGTTTTGGCAAGGAAGACCAAATAGAATGCACGATAGAATTAGATACACTTTACAAAAAGATTTTTCTTGGAAAATAGAACGATTGGCTCCATAATTTTTTATATTTACTATATCAAACTTTAGCATGAAAACACTCTATATTGTTAGACACGCAAAATCATCTTGGGAATATGATGGCATTGCAGATATTGATAGACCTTTAAAAAAGAGGGGTATTAATGACGCACATTTACTTTCTAAATACTTGGCTGATGTAATGCAGAAACCCGATGTTTTTATTACCAGCAGTGCCAACAGAGCATTGCACACTTCTAGTATTTTTTGCGAAAATTTTGGCTATCCAATGGCCAACTTAAAAATTAAACGGCAGCTATATAGTTTTAGTGATGGCTACCTAGTAAAGACCATAAAAGCACTAGATGACAGTTTTGACTCTGCCATTATTTTTAGTCACGATCACGGAATTAACACTTTTGTAAATAAATTTGGAAGTAAACCCATTGCCCACGTTCCAACTTGTGGAGTAATCGGAATTCAATTTGACAACAAACATTGGAAAAGCATTAAAAAAGGAGAAACGATATTAATTGAAGCCCCGAAAAATCATAAATAAAAAGCATTGTTAGAAATAAAAAAATATGCAGCTATAGATATTGGATCTAATGCCATTCGGTTATTAATCTCTAATATTATTATAGACAAAGAAAAAGAGCCTCAATTTAAAAAATCTTCATTGGTACGTGTCCCTATTCGTCTAGGAGCAGATGTATTTGTTACAGGAACGATTAGTTCTGAAAACATTGACCGGATGACTGATGCCATGGAAGCTTTTAAATTACTGATGAAAGTGCATGGAGTTGAGCGATATAAAGCCTGTGCAACTTCTGCAATGCGAGAAGCCTTTAATCGGGAGGATGTTGTAAAAAACATTAAAGATAAAACGGGTATTGACATAGATATTATTGATGGTAAAAAAGAGGCTGCCATTATTTTTTCTACAGATTTAAGTGAGTTGATTGAAAGTGATCAATCTTATTTATATGTTGATGTTGGTGGTGGTAGTACGGAGTTTACCATTTTTTCTAAAGGAAGAATTATCAATTCGAAGTCCTTCAAAATGGGAACTGTTCGTTTGATAAACAACAAGAAACCTGAAAATAAAATTATTTTTAAAGAAGTTCAAAATTGGATTGAAACAAATACGAAGGGAATTAAAAAAATCTCTTTAATTGGTTCAGGAGGAAACATTAATAAGATTTTCAAAATGTCTGGTAGAACTTTTGGAAAACCCATCTCTTACATTTATTTAAATGCCCAATATCAGTTCTTAAAACAAATGAGCTACAAAGATCGTATTTCTGAATTGAGTTTAAATCCAGACAGAGCCGATGTAATTATTCCAGCAACAAAAATTTATTTATCCGCCATGAAATGGTCTGGTGCTAGAAAGATCTTTGTTCCTAAAATAGGATTGTCTGACGGAATCATTAAGAGTTTGTATTACGACAAGTTATAAAGCCGAACTCACATAATTCACAATCAAACTATCAAATTCTTTTTGACCATTTATAAAGCTAGTTTCTATCGCTAAATAATATACATTCGGTACGATATCAGACAGCCTTACAAAGTCTTTTTCAGTAGTAACGATAATCTTAGTACTACTTTTTAAGGCATCAAATTGATGTTGCAAAGCGTTTATTTCTTTTTCAGTAAATTGATGATGATCCGGAAAATTTACGTGTGTATATCTACAATTCAACCCTGTTAAATATTCTAACATGGGAGTGGGGTTTGCAATTCCTGTGACCAACAAAACTTCGTAATCCCCAATTTCTGAAGTTCTAATTTCCTCCTTTTTGGTATTTAATAAAACATCCGCATATGTGATCGTTGAAAAGAAAATAGGCCCATCAAAATACCTTCTAATTAATTTCTCTGTTTCGTTTTGATCTTCTGTTGTAATCGTATTTGGACACTTGGTAATTACAACTGCGTTTGCGCGTTTAATACCTACTCTACGCTCTCTAAGATTTCCGGCTGGCAAGACAAAATCGTTCGAAAACAAGGCATTGTATTTTGTCAATACAACATAAAAACCTGCTGTTACTTTTCTATGCTGAAAAGCATCATCTAACAACAGCACATTGGCAGCGTTTAATTGCGAAATTCCATGCACTCTATCTTCATCAACAGCAACAATAATATCTTTAAACTTTCTAAAAAACTGCAAAGGTTCATCACCAATATCAGTTGCTTTTTTAGACCTATCTGCCAAGACAAACCCTTTTGTCTCCCTACCATAACCTCTGCTTAAAACCGCAAGTTTATGCTGCTTTAATACTCTTATTAAATATTCAATTTGAGGTGTCTTCCCTGTTCCTCCAACAGACAAATTCCCTACAACTATAATTGGCTTATTAAATGATGTTGATTTCAACAAACCTACATCAAACAAAAAATTACGCATTGAGGTAATTATTGCATACATGATCGCAAAAGGAAACAATAAAAGTCGAATAAATTTCATTAGTACAAAATGAGAGAAATTATATAGCTCTGTATTACTCGAAAATACAATTTCGAATTACATCTGACAAACTTATAAAATAAAATATTAACGGATGAATGCAATTAAAAATCTTAACTTTGATTTTCTCAGAAAAGAAATTTTTAATGAAAATAAAAGAGATCACCAAATATATTGAAGAGCTAGCTCCTCTACATTATGCAGAAGATTTTGACAATGTTGGCTTATTAGTTGGGAATTACGAAACAGAGGCAACCGGAGTGTTAGTAGCCCTAGATACTTTAGAAGAAACAGTTGATGAAGCCATTGCTTCTAATTGCAATTTAATTGTAAGTTTTCATCCCATTATTTTTAGCGGACTAAAGAAATTAAACGGAACCACTTATGTAGAACGTGTGGTTTTAAAAGCCATTAAAAACGACATTGCTATCTATGCAACGCACACAGCTTTAGACAACGTAAAAGGTGGTGTTAGCGGTAAAATATGTGAAGTCCTAGGCTTACAAAATATTGAAACTTTAATTCCGAAAACCAACCTAGCTACAAAAGAGACTATAGGCATGGGAATGATTGGTGAATTGGCAAATGAAATGACCGAAAGTGACTTTTTACAATTCGTTAAATCCACGATGAAAACAGCTTGTGTTCGCCATTCTGAATTCACAGGGAATTCAATAAAAAAAGTTGCCGTTTTAGGAGGTTCAGGAAGCTTTGCTATTCAAAACGCAATACACTCAAAAGCAGATGCATACATTAGTGCAGATTTCAAGTATCACGACTTTTTTAAAGCAGAGAAACAACTATTATTAGCTGATATTGGACATTATGAAAGTGAACAATTCACAAAAAACCTATTAGTAGAGTATCTTACCAAAAAATTCACTAATTTTGCAATCATTTTATCAGAAAAAAGTACAAATCCAATTTATTACATTTAAACATGGCAAAAAAGAAAGAGGTTACTGTAGAAGAAAAATTAAGAGCACTATATGACTTACAATTAATTGATTCTAGAATAGATGAAATTAAAAATGTAAGTGGTGAATTGCCTTTAGAAGTTGAAGACTTAGAAGACGAGGTTGCAGGTTTAAATACTAGACTTTCAAATTTTGCTGAAGACGTAACAAATTTAGAAACTGACATTAACAACAAAAAATTGTTAATTGAAGAGGCTAAAGCTTTAATGAAAAAGTACGACGAACAACAAAAGAAAGTAAGAAACAATAGAGAGTTTGATTCTATATCTAAAGAAATTGAATATCAAGAATTAGAGATTCAATTGGCTGAAAAAAGGATGAAAGAATATTCTGCTAAAATTGAACAAAAGAATGTTGTAATTTCTTCTACCAAAGAAAAATTCAAAAAGCAACAAGACCATTTAACTCACAAAAAAGCTGAGCTAGATGACATCTTAAAAGAAACTGAAAAAGATCAAAAAATATTAGCAGAAAAATCAATCGAGTTTTCAGCTGCAATTGATGTGCACTTATTAGAAGCTTATAAAAGAATTAGAAATAAAGTTAAGAACGGATTGGCTGTAGTATCTATTGAAAGAGGTGCTTCTGGAGGATCTTTCTTTACAATCCCACCTCAGGTACAAGTAGAGATTGCTACTCGTAAAAAAATTACTATCGATGAGTATAGTGGTAGAATTTTAGTGGATGCTGAATTGGCAAGAGAAGA
>JAESTN010000367.1 GCA_016763595.1 Flavobacteriaceae bacterium
GTTTTTAGAAACATTTATTTTAGCAAGTGTTTCTTTCATCAACGTAATTCCACTGAGTTGTTGTCCTGCTTTTTCCATTTCTAACTGCAGCATGGCTCGTCCTGTTTCATGTTTATCACCAGCAGAGCTTTTTGTTTCTGATTGTAATGCTTTTTGATTGGAAGTAATTATGTCTTGAATTGTTTGCAACCGTTTATGTACAAAGTCTTCACATTGATTGTATAATTCTTGTTTTAGGGCCATTCTTTTCTTTTTATCACATCAATCTATTAATTCTGCCAACTCTTTACCTACCAAACTACCAATTGCAACGCCCATTCCTCCTAAACGTACTCCGCAAAACACATGGTTAGAAATTGGTTTTACAATGGCTTTTTTCTGACTCCCAACACCCATAATTCCACTCCAAGAACATTCTATTTCGAAAGGAGTGTTTGGTAAAATAGTTTCTTTTAAAATAGCTTTTAAGGAGTTCTGAATGATCTCTGTTTGCCCAAATTCTGATGTTTCTTCTCCTTTAAAATCTAAGTTTCTACCTCCCCCAAACAAAATTCTATTGTTTATATTTCTGAAATAATAATACCCTTTGTCTAAATGAAAAGTTCCTTTTATATGCAAATTATCAATAGGTTTGGTTATAATTACTTGTGCTCTTGCTGGCTGCACATTTTCATCTACCAATTGTTTTGCAAAACCATTAGTAGCAATGAATAATTTGTTTGTAGAAAACTCTATGAAATTGGTTTTTACAACTACCTTTTCTGCGTTTTCTGTAAATGTTTCTACAGTGATATTATTCAAAATTTTAACGCCTGACTTCTGCACTTTTAAAAGCAGTTTAGTAACCATTTTACCTGTGTCTATCTGTCCTTCAAACTGATTTACAATGTAGTTTGGCTCTATGTTTTCAAAGCCAAAAGTGTTGGTAGATTCTGAAAACACATCCCGTTTAAATATCGGCGCAATCAATTGATTGATTTTATTTCTTTGCGAATTACATTCTTCAAAAAACGATGTGTCTTGAAATAATTCAAAGCCTTTGTTTTGCTGAAAATCAATCGCAGCATCACCTAAGTTTTTTCTTAATAATTGCAAGCCTTCCCAACGTTTTTTAACGAGACTGAAAACTTCCTCTTCAGAATGGCTTTTTAAATCGTCTATTAGTTCAGATAGACTTCCAAAACAAGCAAACCCAGCGTTTTTAGAACTTGCTCCTTGTGGCAACATTCCTTTTTCTAACACCAATATATTTGCTTTTGGGTATCTATTTTTTAAACTAAGTGCACAATTCAATCCAACAATCCCACTACCAACAATGGTGAAATCTACATTGCTAAACCACTCATTATGTTCCCAATAACTTAACTTCATCTTAGACATTTTTTTCAAAACACAAGCTATTCACAACCCCTTTATACTGTCCGTAATTTATGCTCATTCGTTTGTAATTACTTTTATGATATAATTTAACAGCTTCCACTTGTCGTTCTCCTGTTTCTAAAATACACTTTTTATAACTCAACTCCTTTGCCCAAATTTCTAATTCGTTTAAAATTTTAGGTGCAATTCCAAAACCTCTTTGAGAAGAATCTACAAACATTCTTTTTACCTCAACGCGATTAGAATCAAAATGTTTAATCGCTCCACAACCAATTGGTTTGTCGTTTTTATACACAACGACAACATACTTAATTACATCAATGTTATTAAATTGATTGTAAAAATCATGATCGTCTCCATCAGTAATTTTTAGGTATGCATCTAATTTTTTCACCAAACTGATAAAGTCACTATTTTCTGAATTGGTTCTTATTAGTTTTAACATCAGAAGTCAAATTTTAATTGGACAAAAACGGGTTCCTTTTTTACTGTGTCTAAATTACTGAAAGAAATTCCCAAAAGACGCACTGAGTTCTGTAATTTTTCTTGGTACAACAATTCTTTTATTATGGGTAAAAACTCTGCTTTTGATTGCATAAAAAAAGAAGTTGTTTTACTACGTGTTTGCTGCATAAAATCGCTGTATTTAATTTTTAATGTAATGGTTTTTCCTTTGGTTTTAGAAGAAATCATTCTCGTTTCCAATTCATCGGCGATTTTATCTAAACGCTCTATCATAAACACTTCTGATGAAATATTTTCATTAAAGGTTCGTTCTGCAGCAATTGATTTTCGAACGCGATTGGGTTTTACTTCACTATTGTGAATTCCTCTTACAATATTGTAGTAATGAGCTCCTGATTTACCAAATAATCGAGTCAACTCTTCCATTGATTTTTGCTTTAAATCCTTCCCTTTAAAAATGCCCAAGTTGTGCATTTTTGCAGCCGTAACTTTTCCAACACCGTAAAATTTAGTGACAGATAATTCTTCTAAAAAAGATAAAACCTCTTCTGGATTGATCGTTTTTTGCCCGTTCGGTTTGTTGATGTCTGAGGCAACTTTAGCAATAAACTTGTTGATGGAAATTCCTGCAGATGCTCTTAGTTCTAATTCATCATAAATGCGTTGTCTAATCTCTATTGCGATCATGCTTGCAGATGGATTCCCTTTTTTATTTTCAGTAACATCCAAATACGCTTCGTCTAAAGACAATGGTTCAACCAAATCTGTATATTCATAAAAAATGGCTCTAATTTTTGCTGATATTTCTTTATATCTAGAAAAACGTGGGGGTACAAAAATAAGATGAGGACATTTCTGTTTTGCCAACATTCCGCTCATAGCAGAACGCACTCCAAATTTGCGTGCTTCATAACTTGCAGCAGAAACCACTCCGCGAATTTCATTTCCTCCAACTGCAACTGGTTTCCCTCTTAAATCTGGATTGTCTAATTGCTCTACAGATGCATAAAATGCATCCATATCTACATGAATAATCTTTCTAAAAGGTGGTTGCAACTCCATCTTTCAAAAATAAATAAACAGACTTTAAAATCTGTTAAATCTTTAAAAAGGAAATAGAATAATTTATTGCGGCTTCTAATTCTTTTGACAACTTTTTTGCCGTCCAAGGATGCGAAGTATTAAACACATGATTTGCATTTTCTATAATTTCAAACCGACTATTTGGGTTCCATTGGTGCAAGCTTTCCGCTTCATTTATAAATACCGAAGTATCACTATCTCCATGAATTATTAAATACGGAATGCTTAAATTTTGTACAGCTCTTTTAATGGTTAATCGTATTTTATTTTTTTCAAAATCTTCAAAAAACTGGTAATAATGTGGCATTTGTTGTTTAGTTCTTCCATTCTGCACATATTTAACGCCGTCATTTTTCCATTGCTCTAATTCGCCAGTAGTTGCTGTTCTTTTCTTATAATCACAAACTCCTGCTAGTGTAATTACTTTAGAAACCCTCTTATCTTCTTCTGCTTTGATTGTGACAATTCCACCAGCTCTACTGTGCCCAATCAATGAAAGTTGATTGAAATCTATTTCATTAGTAAAACTCTTTGAATTCGACACCCAATCAATAACCGTTTCTAAATCGTCTAATTCTTTGGTATAATTATTATTCCCAAAAGCTTTTAAATCTGGAAAATCAATAGGTTGTTCAATTGTTCCTCCATTGTGAGAAAAATTAAATTTCACAAAGAAAAAACCTGCATCTGCAAACGATTTTGCCATTAAATTCCAGGCACCCCAATCTTTAAAACCTTTATATCCATGGCAAAAGATTACAACTGGTTTTGGTTGCTTTGTTTCTTTATAAAAAACATCGACCAAAATAGGTTTGTTGTGTTTTCCTTGTAAAACGGAATTTTTGATTCTATTCATGAAATTTCACCTTTAACCACTAATTTATGTTTTTTTTTTTATCTTTATTCAAAAAAAATACTCGCTATGAAAAAAATTGCTTTTTATTTTTTACTCTTTTTATCAATAAATTCTTTTTCACAAAAATTTTATGGTATTGTGTTAAATGGAGACACCAAAGAACCTATTATTGGTGCGTCGGTTTATTTTGACAACACCACGTTAGGAACCTCAACTGACATCAATGGTGAATTTTCTATAGACAAAAAATACAAAATAAAAACACCTTTAGTCGTTTCTTATATGGGCTATATTTCTTCACAAGAAACCGAGCCTTCAGCTAATAAAAAGTTGATCTTTTATCTTTATAAATCTAACAACATATTAGAAGAGGCAATAATTAACACTAATGATGGTTGGTCAAGAAAAATAAAAATGAAAGAGTTCTTAAAACACTTTCTTGGAGATACAGAAAACGGAAGAGCCTGTGAAATTGTCAATAAAGGAGATATAATATTACGATATAACAAAGCAAGAAAAAAATTAACAGCAGAAGCAGTTGTTCCAATTATTATTAAAAACCATAATTTAGGGTTTTTAATTTCTGTTCAATTGAATAATTTTGAAGTTAACTACTCTTTCATTAGTAAAAACAACAAGACACGGGTTTTTTATAATGTTTATTATACTAGCACTAATTTTTTTAAATCAATAGATGATTCATCAAAAACCTTAATAAGAAGAAATAAAACCTATAATGGTTCTCGATTACATTTCATGAGGGCATTATCAAAAAATAAGCTTTTAAATAACGGATATAAAATAGATAAAAAAACCAGGTACCAATCTGTAAACCCTAAGAAGTATATTAAAGTAAGAAAATTAGATAGTTTAGGTGTAATGGTTAAACTAGAAACAAAATTAAATATTATTTATAAAACGGGTAAACAATCTATGATTCAAAGTTTAGTGGATGAATTTTTTATAAATTCTTTTGGGAATCATTCTCCTAAAAGTAAGGTTGTATTTAGTGGAGATTTAGGAAACCAAAGAATGGGAGATTCTTTACCTTTAGATTTTTTTATAACAAAATAAATAGAGTTTAGAGTGTTAAAAATAAAAAAAGGTTATTCAAATGAATAACCTTTTTTTTAATATAATTAAATCATCCCCCAACTCTTTAATTATATTTCTTTTTCTTAACGCTGCAAAAGTAAGACTAAAGAAAGCTTCAATTTCTACATTTTGTATGGTTAGTAGTAATTTTTGTATATATGGTTCATTTTGAGGCATATTCTTATAACTTTATATAGTATTTTTGATTTCTAAAATAGAAGTATGTTAAAAGCTGTTATTATTGATGATGAACCAAAAGCGATACAAAGCTTGAAGTGGGAATTGGATAATTTTAAAAAAGAAATACGTGTTATTGCGACTTTTAACGACCCCAAAAAAGGAATTTCCTTTCTTACTCAGAACAATATAGACTGTTTATTTCTTGATATTGAAATGCCTACCATGGATGGTTTTCAATTATTAGAAAAACTAGAAAATAAAAACTTTGCTGTTGTAATTACCACTGCCTATAATGAATATGCAATTAAAGCTATAAAAAACGAAGCCATTGATTATTTATTAAAACCCATTGATTCTGATGAATTAGAACAAACATTAAAAAAAATAATAAAGCACAAGAATAACAATACGAATACGGTTGAGATACTTGAAAAAACATTAAGTTCTTTTAATCAAAAACTAAATCAGCGGAAAATCACAATAAATACAGACGGAAAACTTATTTTTTTAAACCCTGATGACATCTTATTTGTCGCTTCTGATGGCAACTATTCTACGATATACACAAGTAATGATAAAAAAATTGTTGTTACCAAAAAGCTAAAAGAAATTGAAGCATTATTGCCTTCCGATGTTTTTTTTAGAATTCATAACTCATATATAATTAGTTTAACTAAAATTAAAGAGTTCATAAAAACCGATGGCTATGTAATATTAGATAATAATCATAAAATTCCTGTTTCTAGGCAAAGGAAATCAACCTTTTTAAACAAACTTTAATGAAAAGGGTTCACTTCTTTGTTGTTTTTTTCTGTTTTATTTCTATGTATTCTCAAGAAAAAAAACCTGCTGCAAAAGAAATAATAAGAGCACTTATTCTCAAGAAATCAACTTCATTAAGAGAGGTAACAACTGTCTTTTTAACCTATAAAAAAGACATTGACACCATACATTTTTTACTGAACGAATGTATTAATTCTTCTTATTTAGAAGGTCAGTTAATTGGGTTTAATTCTTTAGGTAGGTATTACCGAGACCATTCTTTTTTTAACAAGTCCATTTTTAATCATAAAAAAGCATATGAAATTGCAACGGAAATTGACAATGTTCTTTTTCAAATTAAAATACTGAACTCTATAGGATCTGTTTACAGAAGACAAGACGATATTAGAAATGCGTTAAATTACCATCAAAGAGCCTTACTTAAAGCAAGTAGCATTAAAAACCCTACGATTGACATAAAGCAAACTATAAGTATTGCTCAAAATAGTATGGGGAATATTTACCTATCCTTAAGACAATACAAACTAGCTTTAAAAGAGTTTAGTACATCTATTATTACACAAAAAGAAATTAATCATAAGCTTGGTCTTGCTATAAATTACCAAAACATTGGATATGCAAATCAAGAACTTGGTTATTTAGATATCGCTTTAGAAAACTACAACACGTCATTATACTACAATGGATTAATCAATTCTGATATTGGAAAAATAATATGTAATTATAGTATTGCCAGTTTGTTTATAAAGCAAAAAAAATATACTGAAGCTTTACGTAAAGTCAACTCCATTTTACCTATAGCGATTAAAGAAAATGATAAATATTACCTTTCTTCTACGTATAATGTACTAGGATTAGCTCAAGTTTATCTTAATAAACCACAAGCAGAACAAACCCTTTTAAAAGCTTTAAAAATTTCTAAAGAGCATAAGGTTCAGAATAGTGTTGTAAAGGCATATGAGTATTTAGCAATATTATATGAAAAGCAAAACAGCTATAAAAAAGCATTTATTTATTATAGAAAAGCAATTGAAGAAGATGCCAAAACATTTAATGATCGGAACTTAAAATATATACGCGAATTAACAACAAGACAAGAAAAGGACCGGGTAGCTAATCAAATTAAAAATCTTGCCAAACAACATGAAATAACGCAGCTACAACTTACAAAAAGTAAAAACACATTAATACTAATAATTGTTTCGTCAATCTTAATCTGTGTGCTCTTATTTTCATTTTATAAATTCAGGTATTACCAAAATAAAACTAAAATTCTGTTTTTAAAACAAGAGGCATTGCAAAGTCAAATGAATCCACACTTTATTTTTAATGCTTTAAATTCTATCAAGTTATACATTATTAATAACGAACAGAAAAACGCTGTAAAGTATTTAAATAAGTTTGCTAAATTAATTCGAAGAATATTAGAAGCATCACAAATTAGAGAAACTACTCTTTATCAAGAACTAGAAACGATGGAGGTGTATATGAGTATTGAGAACATACGGTTTTTAAACGAGATTAATTACAGGACCATTATAGATCCTTTAGTTAATACTGAACAAGTTTACATACCTCCATTAATCTTACAGCCGTTTTTAGAAAACGCACTATGGCATGGTCTCTCTTCTAAAAAAGGGGAGAAAAAAATTGAGTTATCTGTACATAAAAAGGACGATAATTTTATCGAAATTACCATAGAAGATAATGGTATTGGTAGAAAAGCTGCTGTTAAAATAAAAGAAAATAAATCTATAAAAAGAAAATCTATAGGAATCAATTTAACTAAAGACCGATTAAAAAAATTTAATAGTCAATACCTTTTAACCTATTCTGATGTACATACAAATAATTTGGTTACTGGTACTAAAGTATGTTTAAAAACACCCTTTAAATAAAAAAACCTCACAGAAAATCTGTGAGGTCTACTATTTAAAAAAGTGTCTAATTAAACGACACCTTGATCTAACATTGCATCTGCAACTTTTACGAAACCAGCAACATTTGCTCCTTTAACGTAATCTACATAACCATCAGCATCTGTACCATAGGCAACACAAGAAGCGTGAATATTATTCATGATTTGGTTTAATTTCCCATCTACTTCTTCTCTAGTCCAGTTGTAACGTAAAGAGTTTTGGCTCATTTCTAGACCAGATGTTGCAACTCCACCTGCATTTGATGCTTTTCCTGGAGCGAATAAGATTTTGGCTTCATGGAATGCTGTAATTGCTTCTGGTGTAGAAGGCATGTTTGCTCCTTCAGCCACACAGATACATCCGTTTGCTAATAATGTTTTCGCGTCATCACCATTCAACTCATTTTGAGTCGCACAAGGTAAAGCAACCTCACCAGCTACAGACCATGGTTTTTCTCCTGCAAAGAATTTTGCGTTTGGATATTTGGTTACATATTCGCTAATTCTTCCTCTACGAACATTTTTAATCTCCATAACATGTGCTAATTTCTCAGCATCAATTCCATCTGCATCATAAATATATCCAGAAGAATCTGACATTGTAACGACTTTACCACCTAATTCGGTAGCTTTTTCTGTAGCATATTGAGCAACATTTCCAGACCCTGAAACGATCACTGTTTTTCCTTCAAAAGAATCTCCTTTTGTTTTTAACATGTTTTGTGCAAAATACACATCACCATATCCTGTTGCTTCTGGTCTAATTAAAGAACCTCCCCAAGCAGAACCTTTTCCTGTTAAAACTCCAACAAATTCGTTGCTTAATTTTTTATATTGCCCGAACATGAATCCGATTTCTCTTCCTCCAACACCAATATCTCCAGCTGGAACATCTGTATTAGCACCAATATGACGGAATAATTCAGACATAAAAGCTTGACAAAATGCCATTACTTCTCTATCAGATTTTCCTTTTGGATTAAAATCAGAACCTCCTTTTCCTCCACCCATTGGTAAAGTAGTTAACGAGTTTTTGAATACTTGCTCAAATCCTAAGAACTTTAAAATTGATAAGTTTACAGAAGGGTGAAAACGCAAACCACCTTTGAATGGTCCAATTGCCGAGTTAAACTCAACTCTATACCCTCTGTTTACTTGTGTTTCTCCTTTATCATCAACCCAAGGAACTCTAAAAATTATTGTTCTTTCTGGCTCTGCCATTCTCTCTAACAATTTTTTTCCTTGATATTTAGGATTGTTTTCAATAAATGGAATTACAGTTTCTGCCACTTCATGTACGGCCTGTAAAAATTCTGGTTCATTAGAATTACGTTGTTTAACGTAATCCATAAATGCATTTATTTTAGATTCCATAATTTAAATCTATTTATAGTGTGTTTATTAATTTCAATTTAATGGCGCAAATATAACTAATTTTCAATTCTTTAAATTTAAAAACAGTGTTTATTTTATCGCTTGTAGTTTTTTTCTCAATCGATTTCGTAAAGTCGCTTTCTGTAGTCACGAACTCTTTATAAAACCAACAGATAATTGATATAAAAACCATAAATTTGCAACCTATTTATTCAGAACAAATAAGATGTTAGATAAAGTAAAAGAACTGATTGGTGATGTAAAAGCTTTTAAAGCAACTTCTAAGGAAGAAGTGGAAGCTTTCAGAATAAAATATTTAGGAAGTAAAGGGCTGTTGAAAGATTTGTTTGCTGAGTTTAAAAATGTAGATGCTTCAATGCGTAAAGATTTTGGACAGGCATTGAACAACTTAAAAAAATCGGCTGAAGGAAAAGTAACT
The DNA here is from genome assembly GCA_016763595.1 of Flavobacteriaceae bacterium. Lineage (GTDB taxonomy): Bacteria > Bacteroidota > Bacteroidia > Flavobacteriales > Flavobacteriaceae > Polaribacter. The sequence goes on from JAESTN010000367.1 coordinate 9,574, forward strand.
GAGCTAAACGAAACTTTAGAAAATTCTATTGAACATAAAAGTTTTTATGGCGATTTAACGCGTCCTTCTGAACCCATTGAATTGGGTTCTCGTCATCCAATATCTTTGGTGAAAAATCAAATTATAGAGGTTTTTAACAGAATTGGTTTTACAGTTTCTGAAGGCCCAGAAATTGAAGATGATTGGCATAATTTTACAGCATTGAATTTGCCGGAATATCATCCTGCTCGTGATATGCGGGACACGTTTTTTATCGAAAAAAATCCTGATACGTTATTGCGTACACATACATCGTCTGTACAAGTAAGATATATGGAAAATAACACGCCTCCGATTCGAACTATTTCCCCTGGCCGTGTATTTAGAAACGAAGATATTTCTGCGCGTGCTCATTGTATTTTTCATCAAGTTGAAGGCTTATATATTGATACCGATGTTTCTTTTGCTGACCTAAAACAAACCTTATTATATTTTACAAAAGAGATGTTCGGAAAATCGAAAATTCGTTTACGTCCA
>JAESTN010000368.1 GCA_016763595.1 Flavobacteriaceae bacterium
CTTGATCTGTCTGCAGGTCTTAAATGGTGAGCATCAGCTCCAGGGCCTGAAGTTCCTAAATTTGGGTTTCCAAGAGATTTTGAGTAAACATGCTCACGGTTCCATACATAATTTCCATTTGAACCATTATCTTGTAAACTTTTGTCTCTAAATTTATCATTAGTAATATCAGAGTCGTTTCCATCTTCCCAGCCATAAATTAAGATTACTTGAGCAGTATTGCTTGGATTGAGGTCTGTTGTTTTACTTGCTTCCCATACACCAGGGGTATAAGAAAGAAGCGTTGTATGTGTAGTAGTAATTCTTGTGGCTAAGGCCGTTTTTAATGGGGTTCCACTTAAGTTTAAAAATTCAATACCATTGTAGTAGGCTTCTTGAGAAAACGAAATAAATGTGATGAACAACAGAAAACATAAGGAAAGTAATTTTTTAATCATATTCGAGATTTTTTAATTAAAATAATTTCTTTTTCATTTTTTGATAGCCAGCAAATTTAAGAAAATTTTCAGGTTCTATTGGTATAGATTGATCTTTTTGTTGCTGATTTACGATGGGTAGCACTGAAAAATGTATAGGTTACATGTTTTAATACGTTTTAACCTTAATCAAAAAAAAACCACCTCAATTGAGATGGTTTTTAAAATAGTTAGTTATTTTAATTTATTGCTTAACGTAAGCTCCTCCAGTTTTAATAACAGCTAATTGCCAAACGCCAGCAGCACCGTTATAAATGTTGTAAGAAACAATGTATTTTTGTCCTTCTGCATCATTTGGAAAGTTGTTTAATAGGATTGTATTGATTTTAGCTACTCTAGAAGCTTCAGTCTCTTCATCTCTACCCGTTCTAACATCAAAGTTTCCGTAATTACCATTACCAACTAATGTATAATCTGCAGCTGTTAATGTGTATTTGATTGTGTTATCTATTACCCAAACAGTACCATCATGTCCAAATCCTGTTGTTTTATCAATAGTAGATTTGTAAGTATCCCACGTGTTGTTCCCCGTTTTTGTAAATGAGTTACCACGTGTTTGTGGTCCACTAGAACTAGAAACATATTTATACAATACTTGTAATTCATCTCCAACTTTAGCATATGGAAATTTGATGTTTAAGAATGTTGGTAAATAGTCATCTGCTGATGTAGAACTTCCAAAGTTTGAAATTCCCATATCTGCGAAATCTGTATCTGTGATTGCATAAAACCCTGTAGTTGGTAAGGTCCAAGCGCCACCCGAATATGTGTAATTTACAGTATAAGATTCTTTGTTACCCACTACTTCGTCAGCCAATACAGCATTACTCATAATAGATGACCATGTATTTGAAACACGGATACCATCAATAAGTGCAGTTGGTCCACCACTTCCTTGGCGAATTCCAATTCTATTTGCAGAATTCCCAGCACTTCCAGTACTTGTAGCTTCTGGAGTTGTAGGTTCTGTATTAGATACCGAAGATAGAACATGTAAATTAGCTACACCGGTTGCGATATTGTACGAAGTTACTAATAGATAGGTCATATCTAAGTCATAAGCAGTTGTGCCATAAGTTAAAGAACTTGAAGTTGCCCCAATACCAAAGAGTATTTTCCCAGATCCGTCATCTTTTGCTCCAACTCTTGCCGAATAGCTATAACTTCCATCTTCTTCCATAAGGTGAAAAAAGTAAGTTCCACCTCCAACTGTACTCAATTTTATTAAAGCACTAGAATACACCATGTTTGTAGTGATTATTGATGCTAGTGCTGTGTTTACATCTTCTGATCCACTACTAGACAATGCTAAAGATCCACCAACATTAGAAGTTGGGTAGCCAGCCATTGTTAAGTTTTCAGCAGCATACATTAATTGGTTCGAAGAACCAGAGTGATGCGCCCATGCTCCTGCAGATGTCGTTGTAAGATCTCCTGCTGTGGTTCCGTAGTCTAAATTCTCTTCTAAAGAAACAGTTGGTGTAACCGTATAAGCACCACCAGTAAACTGATAATATTGTGCCGATGCATAGTCTCCTTCTTCCGGAGAAGAAATATTAGTTGTAAGTATACCAACTAAATGATCTGCTGGTGTTGCTGTAGACTCAAAACCTAATAAGCTACTTCCACTTGTTGTGTAATCTGCTTGAACAAGGTTGTAATTATCTACTGAAAATGCATTACCTATGTATAATTTATAACCAAGGTTTACTGTAGAACTCTTACCCCATGCTGGATATTTATCAGCTAAAAATGGTGGAATATCAGTTTTAACATCATCAATTGAACTAAAACTACCATAGTTTAAACCTAGATCAGAATAATCGTCATCTGTTAATGTGTAATTTGCATCACCAACAATTACAGTTTCTTTAGCGTCTATTGCATTATGGATGTCTTCTAATGGCTCACAAGAAGCAAATACCATTGAAAATACTGTTAATAATAAAAATATTTTTTTCATAATTGTAATTATTAGAATTTAATTTTTGCGCTTAAGCTAAAAGTTCTTCCTGCTCCATACCATACCAATGCGTCAGTAGCTGTTGAGCTACTTCCATTCAATGCATCTGAAATATATTCTGTATTGAATAGGTTGTTAACTCTTGCAGTAAAAGTTGTGTCAAAGTTACCAATTTTTATTCCATGACGTAAACTTGCATCAAATATATGATAGTCTGGTGCTTTCCATGTATTAGTTGGTCTTGAAGATGCATTTGCATAATTTAAGATGTCAATTTGAGCATACATGTCTCCAAAATAGTTGTAATCTAACGTGAAACTTGTTTTATCCCAGAATTTATAAAATAATCCTAAAGCGGCAGTTGTTTGTGCAGCATCAGATACACGCAACCCTTTAACAGGTAAAGAAATTGTATCTACTTGGTTTTGGTTTTCATCAAAAATTGGCACGTTATCTAAGTCGTTGTCCCATTTATAATTTCCTAAAGAAGCCATTCCTGTAAACGTTAAGTTGTCAGAATATCTGTATGTAAAGTCAAATTCTAAACCTTGGTGTAGTGCGTTAACTCCTAGTAAGTTAGCTGTAAAATCTTCGGCTCCAGGTGTAGTTGCTCTGATAGATCTTGTAAAAGTTCTGTCATTCCACTCAGTTCTATAAACGTTTACGTTAGCTCTGAATTTTTCAGATCTAATTCCGTATCCTAACTCAACACTAAAAATCTTTTGGTTTTCAGCATCAGCATTAATATGCTCATTGTCAAAGCTTTGAAAAACTGCACCAAAATTTGCTGCTTTTTCAAAATAACCAACATTTGCAAATACATTATGAACATCGTCCATTCTGTAATTTAATCCTCCTTTTACACCGTAACCAAAAAAGTTATACTTTGCTGTTGCATTGTTTCCTGGTGCATATTGAAAATAGTCAATTCTTTTGTAAGATGTGTTAGATCCAGAAACTGAAACGAATGCAGAGATTTTGTCTTGGTCATATTCTAACTGACCAAAAAATCCTTGCCATCCTACTTCACCATCATTGTTGTAAGAAAATTTATCTCCAACTTTTAAAGCAGCATTCGGGTTGTTAATATCACTGTTATCAAGGAAGTATTGACCTCCTAATAAATCAGTAACTGTTCTAAAGTGTTTTCCTGTATAAGATCTTAAATCTATACCAGCAACTAAATCTAAACTGCTAGAGATCTTAGTTTTAAATGTAGATAAGATTCCGTACCAGCTATGGTCATTTCTAGAGGCTCTTAAAATTGCTTCAGAACCTAAAGCTCCATTTGCATTATTGATAGAAACAATATTGTCTAAGTTTACTGGTTGATCATCACCACCTAAACGAACATTGAATAAACCTCTGTTTGTTCCAGCAGTTCCACCACCACCACCAGTACCAAACGATACATACATAGCAGTTGATAAACTTGTGTCATCACTAATTGTCCAGTAATGGTTTAATGAAGATTGAGATTTGTGGTAAAAATTATCTTCAATATGTGTTACTTGACCATTTTTATATCCCCAATCTGGGTTGAATCTATTTCCGCTTTCAGCGTTTCTGTACGTTTCAATAGTACTTCTATTTTGTCTCTGACCATGTCTTTGTGGTGCTCCAAAAGCTGTGAATGATAACTTGTGATTGTCATTCAATTGTCTAGAGAAGTTTACAAAGTAGTTGTATCCACTAAATTGTGTTCCATCTACATACCCTTCACCATCAATTTTAGCTAAAGAGATTGTTGCAGCGAAACCATTGTCCATTAACCCTGTAGATATAGTAGCTCCAATTTTTTTGAAACCATCATTTCCATGAGTCATAGAAATACTTCCTCCTTTATAAGTATCAGTAGATTTAGTAACGATATTGATTGTCCCTCCAATAGAAGGTACAGCCACTTTAGAAGCTCCTAATCCTCTTTGAACTTGCATTGCAGAAGTTACATCAGATAATCCAGCCCAGTTAGACCAGTAAACTCTTCCGTTTTCCATATCATTAACAGGTACACCATTAATTAATACAGCAACGTTTTCTGAGTTAAACCCTCTTAAAGTAATTCTTGAATCTCCAAAACCACCACCAGTTTTAGTAGCATATACTCCTGGAGTTGATTTTAAAATTTCAGGAAATTCTTGAGTTCCTAATTTTCTTTCGATATCTGCAGCTTTAATTGTAGAAACAGCCACCGGCGTTTTTCTATCAATTGCAAAAGAAGTAGCAGTAACTATAATCTCATCTAAAATAGAACTATCTTCAGATAATACAATAGAACCTAAGTTGGTATTAGATGCAGAGAAAGAAACTTCTTTTGTTTCATATCCTACAAATGAAATTACTAAAACACCTGAGTTGGCACTCGCTGTTATCGTAAAGTTTCCATCAAAATCTGTTGATGTTCCGTTTGTTGTACCTTTTACAACAATACTAGCGCTAGGTAATGGGTCGTTAGACTGATCTACGACTTTACCTGTAAGTTTGGTTTGTCCAAAAACAGTAGCTGTTGCAAAAAACAACGCGACCAATAATAAATTTTTAAAATTCCTCATTTTTAAATTTTAATGTTATTAAATGTTTTGCAAAAATCCTCCTTTTTTGGAGTTCTAATGTTAACTTAATGTTAAGTGTTAACATAAATTTAAGGCTTTGCAATATAGCAGAATTTGGAGTTCCTTCTTGTTTTTTAACAACTTAGATATTAACAACGTTGTTAACAAAAAGTAAAAAAATGTTAAATTTTTTTAAAAGGACTAATTAAATTCGTTATTTAATCTGGTTGTAATATTTATTTGCCAACTCTTTTCCTAATTCAACACCAAATTGATCAAAACTGTAAATATTCCATAAAACCCCTTGAACAAAGAGTTTGTGCTCATACATCGCAATTAATTTCCCTAAAGAATTTGGAGTTAATTTTTTAATTGTAATAGTGTTGCTAGGCTTGTTTCCTTCAAAAGTTTTAAAAGGCAATAATGATGAGATTTTTTCTGTTTGGTTCTTGAATTTTAGGTCTAAATGAACTTCTTCACTTGTTTTACCAAATGCTAAGGCTTCAGTTTGTACAAAATAATTTGCCATTAATTTTTTGTGGTGATCAGTTAGACCATATAAAGATACCTCAAAACCAATAAAATCGGTGGGAATCAATTTTGTGCCTTGGTGTACCAATTGCATAAAGGCATGTTGCATATTAGTCCCTGTACTTCCCCAAATTATCGTTCCTGTTTGGTACTTAATTTTATTTCCATTTCTATCTACACTTTTCCCATTACTTTCCATAATAGCCTGTTGTA
>JAESTN010000369.1 GCA_016763595.1 Flavobacteriaceae bacterium
TTGTAGATAGACTGTTAGTTTCTGTTTGTATTATCGTATTAGAAAAAATTGTTTTGTAACATATTTTTCTTTCTAGCGCATTGTTTGGTTTTTTTATTAATTCTAAAATTGGGTTTCTGGAATTCGCACTAATAATTTTTAATGAATCCGTTGACCAATAAGGAGCTTTAACAATATACGTTTCTTCGTAGGTATATTTATAGTAATTAGCGGTCGTGTTTTCGTTATTGCTTTCCACTATAATAGACACACCAAGCTCACCGGATATATTTTTATCCGGAATTACGTATAGGTCACTAATATTATTTTTTCCAGTAATCTTTTGCTGTTTTGATTCATACACTTCTCCATCTAAAGTCTGAATGTGTAGTTTATATAAATTTCCCATTTCTGCTTTAAAAGCAGTTGTAGATTTATACGATCCAGGTTCAAATTCTGAAAAGAGATAGGTATTTCCTAAATTATCAGTGATATGTACTGTTGCTGATATTTCATTCTTTGGTGTTACGGAATCCAAAGGGATTGTTCTGGATAGCTTTACGGTATGTTGTTTTAGTTCATCAGTCAGTTCAGCCTGTACAATTAAAAGGTTTATGCTTTTAAAATTTTGCAAATCTATTTCTTCTACGCAGCTGAATAACAGCATAAAAGAAACTGTCAAAAAGAAACACTTTTTAACTATTTGAAGTATGTTGCTATGTAATAGTGTGTTTTTCATATCAATCTATCCAAAAATTTGGTTTTATATTTGAGGCGATATACCTGCAATCAACACACTCTTTTTTTGTAATTTTAAATCGACCTGGCAGTTGTGTTGTTGGAACTTCATTGTCTCTGGCAAACCTAAGTTTTCGTACTGTTAATGCCTCATACAAAGGGTAGCTAACATCCCCATCTACTACTTCTATTATTTTTGGAGCTTCAATTAGACAATCTTTGGTAAAAGAAAGTCCATGATTTGGAAATAAATCAATAAAATTAAAAAACACTCTTTTTTGCGAAACCGAATTTACTTCGAATAAACCAATAATTTTCTTATCAAGATTGGATGTTGCATTCATATTTCCAACAATAAATCCTTGTTGAACTTGGGAAAATACATTTTCTGAAATGGATAATTTTTTTAGCGTTTTATAGTAGATATATGCATCATAAGACTGAATGTGCTGTTTTACAATAATGCTGTATCGATGCCAAATTTTTGAATCTGTTTGCTTAATGAATTGAATCGGGAAATTTATGACTGAGTTTGAAGAAAGGCTCCTAGTTTCTGTTTGTAGAAGATCTATTGATTTTTCTGTTTTATAACAGGTTCTACTTGCTTCTGCATCAAGGTTGTCATTTCTTACAATATTTCTTGGAGAGTTTCCAATGACTAACTTGTATAGAGACCAATAAGGAGCTCTTACAATATAGGTTTCTTCATAGGTATATTTATAATAATTGGCTTTGGTGTTTTCACTTTCGCTAGTGACATAGATAGTCACTCCTGTTTGGTTAGATGAGTTGGAGTCAATTTTAATTTTTATATCGTCAATATCATTGATCGCTTCAACTTTTTGAGGTGTTGATATATAGGTCTCTCCATCTGTCGTTTTGATTTCTAACGTATAGTTGGTGTTTATTTCTGCTTTAAAGGCCTGCGTTGAGGTATAAACACCATTATTCATTTCAGTAAATAGATATACGTTTTGTTGATCATCTTTAATTCTTACAATAGCATTCGTCTCATATAAAGTGCTAACTGAATCTAGTGGCGTTGTTCTTGATAATTTTACAGAATGATGTTTGATCTCATTTGTTAAATTGGCTTCAACAACTAAAATAGTATCTGAAGTGAAATTTCGCAAATCGATCTCTTCTACACAACTAGTACATAGCATGAATACTAAAATATAGAGGGTATATTTTTTCATCAAACTTAAAATTTAAAATTATAGGTTAATGTTGGAATTGGTGTGGAAAAAATACTACTCTTATAGGCTTTAATTTTACCTTCTTTAGTGACAAAATAAATAGCATTAGGGTTGTTTCTACCTAAAACATTGTAGATGGAAAAACTCCAAAAACTATGTGCTATTTTTTTTAGCTTATGGTTTCCTTCTGCATTAAAACCAATGTCAAGCCTGAAATAATTCGGAATTCTAAATTTATTAACATCACTATATACTAAATATTCACTTCCACCAGTAGTATATTTTCCAATTGGATAGGTAATTGGTCTACCAGACTGAAAAGCTAAGTTAGACGAAAGACTAAATCTTTTGGTTAGTTTATAGTTTGCAATGATGTTTAAATTATGTGGTTTGTCAAAATTTGTTGGAAACTCTCTCCCGTTGTTTATTCTTTCTTCAGCAAAATTTCCATCTAATTTTAATAAGGATCTCGAATAGCTGTAACTCACCCACCCGTTTAATTTACCCGCATTTTTCCGTATTAATAATTCAACTCCATAAGATCTTCCAGGTCCTTGTAAAACTTCTGTTTCTAAGTGTTTATTGAGTAAGAAATCTGCACCAATCTTATAGTTTAAAATGTTTTTGTATTTTTTATAATAGGTCTCTAAGCTTATTTCATAATCATTACCATCAAAATTTTTAAATAAACCAATTGATGCTTGTATCGCTTCTTGAGGTTTAATATTTAAGTCTGATAACTTCCAGATATCCGTGGGCGTAGCTGTTGTGTTATTAGACAGTCTATGAATAAATTGCTGTGAATTATGCAAACTGGCTTTTATAGAAAATTCTTCGTTAAATGAGTATCTAGATGAGAATCGTAAGCTTAAACCTGTATAGGTTTTGTATGCTTCAAACTTGTCATATGTTTCTTCGCCAATTACAGATGCATCAGTTTTTGGTCTTGAAGGGTCATAAATTCGCTGTGTAGAACCTCCCAATCCAGAGAATACATTGTATCTAGCTCCTATAGAGAACCCAATTTTTTTGTTGAGGTTAATTTCATCAGAAATATAGATCGCGCTTTCTAGCGCTTTGTCTCTTTGAACAGAAAAAGGAGTAATTAATGAGTTTGCTCCTTTTGGTTCAATTTTACCTGGAGAAACTACATAAAATTTTGAAGCGACTCCATAACTAAAGGTATGAATTTTCGAGCGCTCATAAACCATTTTTAATTTTAAATTGTACTCATTGATGTTATAATTGATGTTAAAATTTCTATTTAATTTCCCATCAAAATCAATATCAAAAATATAGCTACTATTAGAAAGAATTAAATCACTTTTATGCTTGTCATTAAACTTGTGTGCCCAGGTTGCAGAAAGAATTTTATTCTGATAGGTATTTGTTGTGTCAGAGGCAATACTATAGTCATCTGTACTATAATAACCTGCTAATGAAAGTGAGTTGTTTTCGTTAAATTGATGTTTGTATTTCCCAATTGCATCAAAAAATGAAGCACTACTATTGTTTAAACTTTTACTTTTTATTGCTTTTAAAATCCAATTAGAATACGTGCCTCTTACAGCAAGCAATAAGGAAGACTTATCTTTAATAATGGGTAGTTCAATACTTACATTACTTGTTACAGGTCCTATTGCTGCTTCTCCTTTAAATTTATCAACAGCTGGATTTTTAGTAGTCATTTCAAAAACAGAAGAAATTCTTCCTCCATATTCTGCAGGGACATTCCCTTTGAAAATTTTAAATCCACTAGTTGTAAAAGGATTAATAGCAGAAAACAACCCTAAAAAGTGCGTTGGGTTATACAGTACACTTTGATCTAATAAAAATAAATTCTGATCTGTTTTTCCACCTCTTACATTAACGCCATCACTACCTTCACTTGCTGTAGATACTCCTGGTAATGTTGTTGCAGCCTTTAAAAGATCTCTTTCTCCTAATACTTGTGGAATTAGTTTTATTTCTTCTACTTTAATTTGCGTAATTCCAGAAACGATATTTCGTACATTTTTCTTCGCATTTGCTTCAATAACAACTTCATCTAGATTCTCTGTGCTTTCGTCCACATACAAATTATGGATCCCTTTATTGTAAATAATTAAGTTGGTGTATTGTTTTTTGTAACCTAATAAAATAGTTTCAATTTTGTTAGTGCCTATAGGGATGTTAAAAGAATAAAACCCTTTACTATTTGTGGTCGTAAATATGTTTTTGGTCTTAATTAATAAAACCATATTCCCTATAGGCTCATTTGTAATTCTATTTTTCACATAGCCACTTAGTGAGAACGTTTTTTGATTGCTGTTACTGTTTTCTTTTCCGATTTTCACAATTTTCCCACGAATAGAATTACTTGTTTTTGTTATGTATATTGGTGCTGATTTAGTTGTTTTTTTTGTGTTTACATTCACGATAGTATCTTTTTCAACGATAGTTGCTTCAAGGCCTGTATAGGAACTATTATGAATGGTGCTATTTATTGTTAGAATAACTTTAGTTTTTTCAAAAATGTAAAAGTTAAGATTGGTTTTTTCAAAAAGGGTATTTAAGATACTTTCTATAGAAGCATCAATAAATTTTTCATTTATTTTAATAGAGTCATCTAACCAAGCTGCTATATAATAGAAAGAAAAATTAGTTTTTTCTTCAATTTTTTGTATCGACTCTTTTATTGTTTTGTTATTTAATTCTAGGTCTATATTATTTTTTTGTTGTGCACTACTTTTAATTGAACTCAACAAAAGTAACAGTAGGATTAACTTTTTCATTATTTCGTCAATGTTTTAAATAAATGAATCATAAAACGATCAGGGGTGTTTTTTAACAGTGCTTTGTTAGAGCTAAAAAACAATTGAATTGAAGATTTTAAGGACGGATATGCTTTTATCCAATCATTCTTTTTTCCAACCTTAATAAAGGTGTTGTCTTTAAAAACATGAAAAGAGCTAAAAGGAATAAATCTGCTCAATTTTTTAAACTCAACAAACCTAGTTTTAACTTTTTTTTCATGTTTTTTATAAAGTGTACTTGTAGAATTATTTGCTAAAACTTGGAAATAGCCTTTGTCTTTTACTCCATTGAAAGTAAAACCATCTAACACAAAATAATCTACTTTCTCTTTGTCTAGAATTAGTAAATAACTGTCGTATATAGAGGAGATGTTGATTATTAAAGCATCATCATACACATCATACATTAAAGGAATGTTGTAATACACTTGCTGATTAAAAGAGACTGTACCTTCTTTTAATTTTTTATCATTGAAGAATTGATGTTCATTTTTTAGCGTTCTATATTTTTCAAAATATTTTACACCTACATTAATTTCTAAATTTTTTTGTCCAACAATAGCATCGAACAGGACATAGGCATCTTTATTTTCATTGCTTTGGCTACACACTAATGAATAGCAGCAAATGAAAAATAGAACTGAGAGCTTTTTCATATGAATTTTTATAAGAAAACTAATTGATTAGTTTTTTATAAGACTCATGAGAATTCAACTACCCTTAAGTTTTTTTTATTTTTTTTAGAAAATTTCAAGAACGCATTAAGTAATGTGTGTAATGCGCTGTAAACTAATGAATTGAAAATTGATTAATGTATTGATTGTAGCATGGGAACGTGTGTGATGTAGTATTAGATGGGCCAAATGAGAACCTAATTTATTTTTCAAACGGCTGAATTCTATTACCATCTGGATCTTTAACTAACACCATTCTTTTTTTTAGAATTGGGATCCGTTACTACAGAACCATAAAATTCTACTTTTAATTGTTTTAAATGTGTTACCCATTTTTCAAATTTAGAGACTAAAAAACCAAACTTAAAGAAACCTTCAATTTTAGTCTTCTTCGGATGGTTTTTTAATAGGTTTTTTGGCGATAATGAAGATGTTAATTCTATGAGTTCAATTAATATCATTCCACATTGTAGATTTGCTTGCTTAAAACCTCTTTCTTCAGATACAACTTTATTTAAAACGGTAAATCCAAAGCTAGTAGAATACCAAGTTATTGATGCCTCTATGTCGCTTACAATAATGGCAGAAAAATATGCTTCTGGTTTGGGTAAAGGCTTGATTTGTCCATAACTAAAAGATGCACATACGGCTAAAAGAAGTAATGTTATTGCTTTTTTCATTCACTAAAGAATATACAAAAAATAGTTGAAAGCCTTTACCTAAAAAAAAGGCTAGGTATTAAGAACCCTTAAGCCTTCATATACTACAATACTTACTGAGTTGGCTAAGTTAAGGCTTCTGATATGATTGCTGTGAATAGGTATTTTATAGAGCTTCTCTGGGTTTTTGCTAATGATACTATCAGGTAATCCAGCAGATTCTTTTCCGAAAACTAAAAACAAATCGTCTTCATAATCAATAGAGCAATAGCTTTTCTCTGCATGACTTGAAAGGTAGACCATCTTCTTATCACTGTTGATCGCATAAAATTCGGCTATAGATTCATAAATATGTAGCGATATGTGTTTCCAATAATCCAATCCAGCTCTTTTAACTCTAGAGTCGTCGATCTCAAAACCAAAAGGTTTTACCAAATGCAATGTGGATCCAGAAGCCAAACTAAGTCTCCCAATATTCCCTGTGTTGTTTGGTATTTCTGGTTCTATCAATACAATGTTGTATCCCATTATCAATGCTGTTTTTTGCTGTTTTTCTGTTTGTAATGCATTCTCTTTTGATCAAACAAATGTAATTGTTGTTTGTCTATAATCTAAACTTTAAATGAGTAATGTTTTTTCTTTTTAGGATTGGTGTGTAAACCAAAAAAAAGCATCGTATTTAAACGATGCTTTCTCTTTATTCTCTTTTCTAAAAGTCTCTATTCTTAAGAATTCAACATCACTGGCATAACCAACATGGTTACTTGCTCTCCTTCGTCTGTTCCGTCAATAGGCGTTAAGATTCCGGCTCTGTTAGGTAAAGACATTTCAATCAATACATCGTTTGAATTTAAGTTGTTTAACATCTCACTCAAAAAACGAGAGTTAAATCCTATTTGCATGTCGTCTCCTTGATAATCACAAGACAAACGCTCATCTGCTTTGTTAGCATAATCTAAATCTTCTGCAGAAATGTTTAATTCCGTTCCTGCCATTTTCAATCTAATTTGGTGTGTTGTTTTACTAGAAAAAATAGACACACGTTTTACAGAGTTTAAAAAAGAAGCTCTATCTACAGTTAATTTATTTGGGTTCTCTTTCGGAATTACCGCTTCGTAGTTTGGATATTTTCCGTCAATTAAACGACAAACCAATACAAAGTTATCAAAAGTAAACTTCGCGTTAGAGTTGTTATAATCGATGGTTACATCAGAATCAGCACCATTTAAAATTCCTTTTAATAAGTTCAAAGGTTTTTTAGGCATGATAAATTCTGCACTTTCATTAGCCGTTACATCAGTACGCGTATATTTTACCAATTTATGAGCATCTGTAGCAACAAAAGTTAAGCTTTCAGAGCTGAATTGGAAAAATACACCACTCATTACTGGACGTAAATCATCATTTCCTGCAGCAAAAATAGTTTTAGAAATTGCCGTTGCTAAAATATTAGCAGGAATTACGGTACTACTTGGGGCAGATAAAGAAACCGCTTTCGGGAATTCTTCTCCACTAAAAAAGGCCATATCATACTTTCCTTGATCAGAGCTAATCTCAATAGCGCTTTCACCTTCAGTTTTAAAAGTTAAAGGCTGATCTGGAAAGGTTTTCAATGTATCTAATAATAATCGAGCAGAAACAGCAATAGAACCTTTAGAGTCAGACTCTACTTCTACAACAGCACTCATTGTAGTTTCTAAATCAGAAGCAGAAACTTTTAATTCGTTTTCTGATAATTCAAATAAGAAATTATCTAAAATAGGTAATGTGTTATTACTGTTAATTACACCTCCAAGAACTTGAAGCTGTTTTAACAATTGCGAGCTTGATACTATAAATTTCATTGATTTTAATTTTTTTAAGCAACGGTAAAAAAGCCAATTACTTCATAATGAGTTTTTTCAAAAAATAGGATATACAAACCTACATATTTTTTTAGTGAAAGTAAAGTATTTTATCTAAAAGTAGGTTGATTCTGTCTTATTTAGAGAATAAAATCCTCAGAATGAAATATATTCTAAAGAAGTGATTTTAAAAATATAATCGGCAACGGTTTTTAACCAAATTGTTAGGGTATACATAAACGTTATAATTATGTTAATACCAAATTGATGGATGATTGTCCTATCATAATAATACTATATTTGTTTCGACTACTTAAAGATTTTTTAATGAAGAAATACATCTATTTCACGCTGTTAGCGGTATTGTTTCCTACAATAGTAACTGCACAAAAACCTCAAAAATTAAACTCTAATCAGATTTATGAAAAGATTCAGAAATTAAATTTTTTAGGAACAGCCTTATATATTGCTGCACATCCAGATGATGAAAACACACGTTTAATATCGTATTTGGCCAATAATGTAAAAGCAAGAACAGCGTATTTATCATTAACTCGTGGAGATGGAGGTCAGAATTTAATTGGTACAGAAATAAGAGAGTTGTTAGGATTGATAAGAACTCAAGAATTGTTGGCAGCTAGAGGTATTGATGGAGGAGAGCAACTATTTACAAGAGCCAATGACTTTGGGTATTCTAAAGACCCAAAAGAAACCTTAGCGTTTTGGAATAAAGACAAGGTGTTAAGTGATGTGGTTTGGGCAATAAGAACCTTTAAGCCAGATGTAATTATCAACCGGTTTAACCACAGAACACCAGGTACAACCCATGGTCATCATACAGCCTCTGCAATGTTAAGTGTAGAAGCTTTTGATTTGGCAGCAAATAAAACAAAATATACCAGCCAGCTAAAACACACGAGTGTGTGGCAGCCACAACGCTTATTTTTTAATACCTCTTCTTGGTTTTATAGATCACAAGCAGCATTTAAGAAAGCTACCGAAGGAAAACTAACTACTGTAGATGTTGGTGTGTATTACCCATTAAAAGGATTGTCTAATAACGAAGTAGCATCCATGGCAAGCAGTCAGCATTTATGTCAAGGTTTTGGTAGAGTAACAAGGCGTGGTAGTCAACAAGAATATGTTGAGTTTTTAAAAGGAACAAAGCCTAAAGTGCAAAACGATATTTTTTCTGGAATTAACACGACTTGGAATCGTATAAAAGGGGGAGGAGAAATTGGAGATATTCTATATGAAATAGAAAAGAATTTTGCCTTTTCAAACCCAGCAATCCATTTGCCAGCACTATTAAAAGCGTATGATAAAATCAATTTGTTAACAGATACTCATTGGAAAGCAATTAAGCTAAAGCAAATCAAAGAAATTATAGAAGCAGCTGCAGGATTGTATTTAGAAGTTTCTGCAACCAGCTCATCAACAACACCAAATGGACAAGTAGAAATCCGTATGGAAGTGTTGAATAGAAGTACTCTTACCACGTTTTTTGATAGTTACAGCTATCAGAAAAATGGAGTTACCATTGTTAAATCACCAGAAAAGCAATTAGAAAATAATGTTAAGTTAAACCTAATCGATACCATTCAGTTAAAAAA
>JAESTN010000370.1 GCA_016763595.1 Flavobacteriaceae bacterium
AATACGTTTCTATATCCAGCACCTTCACTAATAAAAGTAACGTAAACATCTGCTTGTTCGTCAAGAACAAGGTTTGTTTCGTATCCTGAAGTAATATAATGAGGATTAAAATCGGGTACAGGATAACTTTCTGGTAAAGAGTTGCTAATTGTTTCTAAAGTAGCTGTTGTAATATTATCACCTACGGTTTCTAAATAATTTGGAGTTCCGTTTGAAGTATAAGTTCCTAAATAATTGTATTGTCCATAAGAACATAACGAAATGATGATCAATAATACTGAAAGTAGTAGTTTTTTCATGATATTTTGGTTTTATATCACAAATTTATCTACACACAGCTTACTGTCTCTTTTATTTCGTTAACCATTCTGTAAGTGTAGGTGAATGGTTTTATAAAAGAGATTAATTTAAAAACTATAATAAATTTAGGCGTTTCATCAATTCTCCTCTATTTGACCTACTAACTGGAATTACATCCTTTTTTATCAATACACTATTGTCTTCAATATCAATAATTCTATGAATATTAATAACATAAGATCTATGCACTTTTAAAAACATATCAGAAGGTAACTTACGCTCTATTTTTTTTAATGTAGAATGTACGATATGATTGGTGTTTTCAGTTTTTATTTTAATATAATCTCCTTTGGCCTCAATAAGATAAATATCTGGAATATTAATTTTAATCAATCTCCTATCTATATTCACATATAAATCATTCACAGAAGGCTCTGAAGAAGATTGAATATCAGTAGTCATCTCTTTATTTTTAAAAATAGACAACTTATCAATAGATTTCTTAAATCGCTCTAACTCAATAGGTTTCACTAAGTAATCTACTACACAATCATACTCAAAGGCATCCAAAGCAAAGTTTCTATCAGAAGTTGTTAAAATAATTCTTGGAGGATCTTTGAGTGTTTTAATAAAATCAAACCCAGAAAATGAAGGCATATGTATGTCTAAAAAGATTACATCTACAGTATTAGAATTTAAAAACTTAATTGCTTCTATAGCATTTGAGAACTCTTCCACAACTTCAATATTATCAACACTAGCGCAGAGCTTATTTACAATTAATCTTGCAGTTGCATCATCATCAATAATTAAACTTTTCATATATGGGGACTTTAAATAGTATTTAAATATATAGACATTTGATTCAAAATTTTCTCAAAAGAAATTCGTTGAATTTTCATTCCACTTTTTAATTCTTTTTCAAATTCAGTAGCTAACTCATATCCTTTTTCTAGCCCTAATATACTAATTTTATGCTTTAACTTATGCACATGTTCAGCAGTCTTTATAAAATCACTTGTTTTTATACTATTTTGGTATTCTTGAACCTCAATTGGAAACTCTTTTTTGATAATTGATATAATTGTATTCTCAAATGCAATATCACCATCAGATAATTCTTCTAAATATTTTCTATTTGGTCTTTCCATAATTACTTAAGCAATGTGAAATAAAATGTAGTCCCTATTTTTTCTGACGACTCTAACCATATTTCTCCTTTATACAAGTCTATAATTTTCTTTACAATTGAAAGACCAACCCCTGTAGAATTCTCCCCCTCTTCTAATACTTGAAACACTTTAAAAATTTTCTTAAAATATTTTTCATCAATACCTATTCCATTATCTTGTACACTAAACTTCCAATAAACACCATCAGAAACACAGTCAACTACTACTAATCCTTGATCTTTATCAATGTATTTTATTGCATTACTAAGTAAATTTTGAAACAATTGTTGCAACCTGAATTTATCTCCTTTTACAATAGGAAGCTCCTTTTTGACCTCAATTCTTATATGAGACGGAATAAATATTGTCTCTAAAATATCTTTAACAATAGTATTTAAATGTATGTTCTTAACTTGTTTTTGTATTTTATCTACACTCGCATATTTTAAAATTCCATTAATCAAGTGGTCCATTTTATCAATCTTCTTGATTAACATTTCAAAATGTGTGTCTTCTACTTCTTTTAAAAACTCAGAATAATCTTCTTGCATCCATGAAATCAGTGCATTCATACTTCTTAATGGAGATTTCAAATCGTGAGAAACAACATGGGCAAAATCATTTAATTCTGTATTACTTTTTCTCAAATCCTTTAACACCTGCTCTTTTTCTTTTTCTGCTTTTTGTTTCAATTCTAAACTCAAGGCATTTTTAAGTTGTGTAGCCGCAAGACTTGCAATAGTCTGCAATGTTTTTAAATGATCGTTTGTGAAAAAATTCTTACTAGAGTGCTCAGAATCAATTACTCCTATAATTTCTCCTTCCGCAATAATAGGTACAGAAATCTCAGAATACCGAATCATATCATCTACAATATATCGATCATCTTTGCTGGTGTCTTCAATAATTTCTGGAACACCAGTTTCTGCAACTGTACCAACGATGCCTTGCCCCAGAGGAATTTCAATTTGATCGATAACGGTGCCATTAGATGATTTTAGATTTCCAAAAGCTGCAATCTGATTTAAGGAGTTTGTTTCTTTGTTAAATAGATAAATGACACAATCTTCAAAGCCTAATAAACCAATTGTATTCTTGGTGATTTCCCAAGCAATTTCATGAATACTGGTTTTCCCTAAAATCGAAGCCATTAAACTATTCAAAGCTTCTAACAAAGCTCCTTGCTTTAGCTCTTCTGTTAAATCTTCTATCAATGCTACTTGATATTTTACCTTTCCTTTTTCATCTCTTACTCCGGCAACACTTGTTCTTGCCCAAATGATCTTTCCATTTTTTGTTTTATATCTTTTGTTTATTGAAAAACGATCTATTTCACCTGAATTTAATTTTTGCATGTACTCATATGATCTTTCTTTATCTTCTGGTAAAGAAACATCTTTCACTTCCAATTGATTTAATTCCTCTTCGGAATAGCACAATGCTTTTTGTATTGCTTTATTTGTTTTAATTATTTTTCCTTGCTTAGTCAAAACAATCCCAAACGTTGAGTTGTCCACAATGACACTTAATTCTCTCTTTTGTTCGTTAAAAATTTCTTGATTTATTTTTTCTTGTGTGATGTCTCTCACTATCCCTTGTGCAAATACAGCTAATCCATCTGCATCATACACGATACTTGAATTTATTTGCACCCATTTAACCTCTTTGGATTTGGTATAAATACGTGATTGGTAATTTCGGAAGGTTCCTTTTTCAATTAACTGATGAAAAGAAGTCATGGCATATTCAATATCTTCTTCATAAATGATATCTACTACATTAAATTTTTCTTTTTTAGTATCAAAGCCAAAAAAACTGATGGCTGACGGATTCATTTTTAATACATTTCCATATAAATCCATTAAAATATACGCATCCAAAATGGATTCGAACACCCCTTCTAATTGGACCGTTTTTTCTTCTACTACTTTTTTTAAATTTTCGTTGGAGTCTTTTAATTCTAGATTTATATAATATAAATCTAATGCCTTTTTCTCTAGGATGTTTTCTGCTTTCTCTCTTGCTGCTTTCTCGGTTTCTAAT
>JAESTN010000371.1 GCA_016763595.1 Flavobacteriaceae bacterium
AGAATGGCTTCTGCTAACGGTCGTAAAGTATTAGCTAGAAGAAGAGCTAAAGGAAGAAAGAAAATTTCTGTATCATCAGAACCAAGACATAAGACATAATGATTAACAATTGTTAATAATTAGGGTGTTACTATTTTTAGTAACACCTTTTTTTATACCCAAGCAATTTTTACCTTTACAACAACAACAACAACACACACTAAAATGCCTAAAACACAAGACCTTAAATCCATTTTAATTATCGGTTCGGGACCTATTGTTATCGGTCAGGCCTGTGAATTTGATTATTCTGGATCACAATCGCTAAGATCATTAAGAGAAGATGGAATAGAAACTGTTTTGATTAATTCTAATCCTGCAACTATTATGACTGACCCATCGATGGCAGATCATATTTATTTGTTGCCTCTTACAACTAAATCAATCATTCAAATTTTAAAAGAGCATCCACAGATTGATGCTGTTTTACCAACTATGGGTGGTCAGACTGCATTAAACTTATGTATTGAAGCTGCTGATAAAGGAATTTGGGAAGATTTTAATGTAAAATTAATTGGAGTTGATATTGACGCCATTAATGTTACTGAGGATCGAGAACAATTTAGAGAATTGATGTTGAAAATTGGTATTCCTATGGCACCACAAGCCACAGCTACTTCATTTTTAAAAGGAAAAGAAATCGCTCAAGAGTTTGGTTTTCCGTTGGTTATTAGATCTTCATATACATTAGGTGGAGCAGGAGCTTCAATTGTATACGATCCAAAAGATTTTGACAATTTGTTAAGTGTAGGTTTAGAAGCATCACCAATTCATGAGGTGATGATTGATAAAGCCATGATGGGGTGGAAAGAATTCGAATTAGAATTGTTACGTGATAAGAATGACAATGTAGTAATTATCTGTTCTATCGAAAATATGGACCCAATGGGAATTCATACTGGAGATTCAATTACAGTGGCACCTGCAATGACACTTTCTGATAAAACTTTTCAGAAAATGCGTGACATGTCAATAAAAATGATGCGTTCTATTGGTGATTTTGAAGGAGGGTGTAATGTACAGTTTGCCGTTTCTCCAGATGAAAGAGAAGACATCATCGCCATTGAAATTAACCCACGTGTATCTCGTTCGTCAGCATTAGCATCTAAAGCAACTGGGTATCCAATTGCAAAAATTGCTACAAAACTAGCAATCGGTTATACATTAGATGAGTTAGACAATCAAATTACAAAATCTACTTCGGCATTATTTGAGCCTACCTTAGATTACGTTATTGTAAAAATTCCACGTTGGAACTTTGATAAATTCGAAGGTTCTGATAGAACCTTAGGGTTGCAAATGAAATCTGTTGGAGAAGTAATGGGAATTGGACGTTCGTTTCAAGAAGCATTGCACAAAGCAACACAGTCTTTAGAGATTCAACGTAATGGTATAGGAGCAGATGGAAAAGGGTATACAGATTACAATCAAATTATTGAGAAATTAACCAATCCAAGTTGGGATCGTGTTTTTGTGATTTATGATGCAATAGCATTGGGGATTCCACTAAGTCAAATCTATGAAATTACGAAGATTGACATGTGGTACTTAAAACAATACGAAGAGTTATTTTTATTAGAAAAAGAGATTTCTACTTTTAAAATAGATACAATTCAGCGTGATTTATTGCTTGAGGCAAAACAAAAAGGATATGGTGATAGACAAATTGCACATATGCTTGGATGTTTAGAGAGTCAAGTATATTCTAAGCGTGAAGAATTAAATATCAATAGAGTATTTAAATTGGTTGATACCTGTGCGGCAGAGTTTAAAGCAATGACCCCTTATTATTACTCAACTTTTGAAAATGATATCGAAACAGCAGACGGAAAGCGGTATGCAGATAATGAAAGTGTTGTTTCTGATAAGAAAAAAATTATCGTGTTAGGTTCTGGACCAAATAGAATTGGACAAGGAATTGAGTTTGATTACTGTTGTGTACATGGTGTTTTAGCAGCTGCAGAATGTGGGTATGAAACCATTATGATTAACTGTAATCCAGAAACGGTTTCTACAGATTTTGATACAGCAGATAAATTGTACTTCGAACCAGTTTTCTGGGAACATATTTATGATATTATTAAGCACGAAAAACCAGAAGGTGTTATTGTGCAACTAGGAGGACAGACGGCATTAAAATTAGCAGAAAAGTTAACCAAGTACGGCATTAAGATTATAGGAACAAGTTTTGAAGCGCTAGATTTAGCAGAAGATAGAGGAAACTTCTCTAAATTATTACAAGACAATAACATTCCATATCCAGAATTTGGAATTGCAGAATCAGCTGATGAAGCACTCGTATTGGCAGAAGAGTTAGATTTTCCAATTTTGGTAAGACCTTCATATGTTTTGGGTGGTCAAGGAATGAAAATTGTAATCAACAAAGAAGAATTAATAGAGCATGTTGTTGGTTTGTTGAGAAGAATGCCTGGGAATAAATTACTATTAGATCATTATTTAGATGGCGCCATTGAAGCAGAAGCAGATGCGATCTGTGATGCTGATGGAAATGTATATATCATCGGAATTATGGAACATATAGAACCTTGTGGAGTGCATTCTGGAGATTCTAACGCGTTGCTACCTGCATTTAATTTAGGAGATTTAGTAATGCAACAAATTAAAGACCATACCTATACTATCGCAAGAGAGTTGAAAACTGTAGGACTAATTAATGTTCAGTTTGCAATTAAGGATGAGGTTGTTTATATCATTGAAGCAAATCCAAGAGCATCTAGAACAGTTCCTTTTATCGCAAAAGCCTACGGAGAACCGTATGTGAATTATGCAACTAAAGTAATGTTAGGAGAAAAGAAAGTAACTGATTTTAATTTCAATCCGCAATTAGAAGGATATGCAATTAAGCAGCCAGTATTCTCTTTTAATAAGTTTCCGAATGTAAATAAAAACTTAGGACCAGAAATGAAATCTACTGGAGAAAGCATCTTGTTTATTGACAGTTTAAAAGATGATGCCTTTTACGAGCTGTATTCAAGACGTAAAATGTACTTGAGTAAATAAAAAACAGTGTATAAAATTAGAAAAAGCCTCAATTTATTTGAGGTTTTTTTGTGCTTTATTTTTTCTTAAGGACAAAGTTAAAGGAAATGTCTACTTTCTTAGCGATTTTGTTTCTTACAATGTTCGGAATTTTAATTCCGAAATCTTCTGGTGTTGCTGTGAAATTTGATGTGATGGTAATTGTATTTTCTTGTTTTTTTATTTGAGATTTTATTTCAATGTTTTTAGAAACACCTCTAATTGTCAATTTCCCTTTAATCCTAAATTCTTTATCAGAAGAGGTCAATTGATCCATCGAGAAATTAGAAATTTCCCCAGAGAAAGTTGCTTTTGGAAATCTAGTTGACTCCATATAATTTTCGTTAAAATGTTCTTCCATTAAAGCAATTTTAAATCGAAAAGCTTTTGTTAAAGCCAATGCAGCAATTGTTCCATCATCTTTTAATATGGCTGTAACTTTCGTATTTGTTGCTTTTACTTCTTCAAAAGATGGAACTGAAGATTCGAATGTTATGGTTCCTGATTTTGTGTAGTATTTTTCTTGTGCATAAAAAGACACTGAAAAGAATACGAGTAGCATTAAAATTTTAGATTTCATAAGCGAGACATTAGTTTTCTAAATAGCCTTGATCTCTCCAATTTTTAATTATTTGAATTGAAGTTGAAGGCAAGTTTCCCGATGGAGGCATAGAAGCTGTTGTGCTTTCCATTCTGCCAAGTGCATTTCTGTTCACAAAAGCATTTCTAACTTGTGTGTATGTTTCTAATGTTAACCCAGCAGTATTAGTTGCTGCATTATGACAACCACTTGTTGCACAGCTAGTATCCATTATCATCTTTACATTTTGAGTATACGTACTAACAGTA
>JAESTN010000372.1 GCA_016763595.1 Flavobacteriaceae bacterium
CAAAATACATTGCTGTAGACTGTGGTGCTATTCCAGAAGGAACAATTGACAGTGAACTTTTTGGACATGAGAAAGGAGCTTTTACTGGTGCTACATCAGCAAGAAAAGGGTATTTTGAAGTTACAGATGGTGGAACAATTTTCTTAGATGAAGTTGGCGAATTACCATTGACAACTCAAGTACGTTTGTTGCGTGTATTAGAAAATGGCGAATTCATCAAAGTTGGTTCTTCTCAAGTTCAGAAAACCAATGTAAGAATTGTAGCTGCTACAAACCTAAAAATGGACAACGCCATTCAAAGAGGGAAATTTAGAGAAGACTTATTCTATCGATTAAGTACTATTGAAATCTCACTTCCTCCCTTAAGAGAGCGAAAAGAAGATATTCATTTATTGTTTAGAAAGTTTGCTGCAGATTTTGCTCAAAAATACAGCATGCCAACAATTAGACTTGCAGATGAAGCAGTAAAATTATTGACTAATTATCGTTTTCCTGGTAATATTAGACAACTAAGAAATATTGCAGAACAAATTTCTGTAGTTGAAGAAAACAGATTGATTACTCAAGAAAAACTGATTCAATATCTACCAAATAACCGAGGAAATCTACCCGCTGTTATAGGAAATTCATCAAATTCAACTAGTGATTTCGCTAATGAACGTGATATTATGTACAAGATTCTTTTTGATATGAGGAATGACATCAACGATTTAAAAAAATTGACGTTAGACATTATAAAAAGTGGCAATATTGATAAAATTAAAGAAGAAAACCACCAGTTAATCGAGAAGATTTACCAAGAACAAAAACCTTCTGAATCTGGAAATGTTGAAGTAGTTCAAATTCCGCAAACTGCCACAATAGAAAATCAAAATACATACGATTATATTGAAACTATTGAAGAAGATGAATCGCTTTCTTTACAAGATAAAGAAGTTGAAATGATCAAAAAATCGCTTGAAAAGAATAATAATAAAAGAAAACTAGCCGCCCAAGAACTCGGCATATCAGAAAGAACATTATATAGAAAAATTAAACAATACGATTTGTAAAACATTCTTTTGTTTATATTTGAAATCCTTATGAAAAAACTATTTTACATTGCAACATTAATAATTAGTTCTACATTAATAATTTCTTGTGGCGTTTATTCCTTTACAGGTGGAGATACCGGTAAAGCAAAAACAATTCAGATAGATTTTTTCAGGAACTATGCTCCTTTAATAGAGCCTACGTTAAGCCAGGTATTCACTACAGAGCTTCAAGATTTGTTTGCTAGACAAACCAACCTAACCTCTGAATCAAATGGAGGAGACTTGCATTTTGAAGGTGAAATCACAGGATATAGAATTGTTCCGATGAGTAACACCGCACAACAAACTGCCGCTCAAAACAGACTAACAATAACGATTAATGTTCGGTATTTTAATAAATTTATAGAAAAGGATAATTTTGAAAAGTCATTTAGCCATTATTATGATTATGATGCAACAACACAATTAATTGGAGGCGCGCTTGAAACTGCTTTTGAAGAAATAATAGAAAGAATTACACAAGATATATTTAACGCTTCAGTAGCAAAATGGTAACTAGATGATGAATACAAAAAGCTTTACTGATCTTTTAAAATCGCCTCAAAATATTAATTCAGAGGGCTCAAACTATTTAACCTCTATCATTAATGAATACCCATATTTCCAGGCAGCGAGAACAATTTATCTTAAAAGCTTAAAAAACAACGAGAGTTTCAAATACAATTCAGAATTAAGAAAAACAGCTGCATACACAACAGACAGAACCGTTTTATTTGATTTTATTACTTCAGATGTTTTCATAGAAGAAAAAGAAGAAGCCAAAGTTGTTCACCAACAAATAATAGAAAAAATTAGCATAGGAAAACCTATTCTTGTTGAAGAAGAATTAGAGATAGGGAAACCTATTTCTTTTACACAGACAGAAACACGTTCATTTAATCAATGGCTACAACTATCATCTCACAAAAAGATTGATAGAGAAGAAAACAAACAGCTAAATAAAACGGACATCATAGATAATTTCATCAAAACAAACCCAAAAATAAGCAAAGTTTCAAAAGACACTGATAAAAAAGAGGTAAACATCATTGAGAAACAGGATTCTTACTTAATGACAGAAACTTTAGCGAAAGTCTATTTAGAGCAAAAAAAATACGAAAACGCCATCAAAGCTTACGAGATATTAAGTTTGAAATATCCAGAAAAAAGTGGTTTCTTTGCAGACCAAATTAAAAGAATTAGAATTTTACAAAATAAATAAATCATGAGTTATAACTTATTTTTAGTATTAATATTAATTGTTGCAGTCGCTTTAATATTAATCGTTATGGTACAAAACCCAAAAGGAGGAGGATTATCATCATCATTTGGTGGTGGCGGAGCACAATCAATGGGTGGTGTACAGAACACAAATAACTTTTTAGATCGTTCTACTTGGACATTAGCAATTTCAATGTTTGCTTTAATTTTATTGTCAAATTTCGCAATTCCAAGAGCTAACAATAACAATCCTCAATTAGAGAATACGTTAGAAAATATAACGACTACTCCAACTCAAACAACTACTCCGGTTACGACTACAAAAGATAGCACAAACCAATAAGAGTACTAATAATATATTAAAAATGCCAACGTAAATGACACGTTGGCATTTTTTTATGTCCTAAATTCGCATTCAAAACAAGAATTAGAAAGATTGTCAGCTTTTTTTAACTGGCATAATTTCTGACTACACATAGAACATAACTATTAATTAAATTTAAAAAATATATAATGGCATTAAACATCAAACCATTAGCAGATAGAGTACTTGTAGAACCTGCTGCTGCTGAAACTAAAACAGCTTCTGGATTAATCATACCAGATAACGCAAAAGAAAAACCTCAAAAAGGAATTGTTGTTGCTATTGGAACAGGAACAAAAGATGAGCCTTTAACTGTAAAAGTTGGTGATACTGTTTTGTACGGAAAATACGCAGGAACTGAATTAAAGTTAGAAGGTTCTGATTATTTAATGATGAGAGAGAGCGATATTTTAGCAATTATTTAATTTAAAAAAGAAACAAAATGGCAAAAGATATAAAATTTGACGTTGACGCACGTAACGGATTAAAACGAGGTGTAGATGCATTAGCAAATGCAGTAAAAGTAACTTTAGGTCCTAAGGGACGTAATGTAATTATCTCTAAAGCTTTCGGTGCTCCAACTGTTACTAAAGACGGTGTTACTGTAGCAAAAGAAATTGAGTTAGAGAATGAATTGGAGAATATGGGTGCTCAAATGGTAAAAGAAGTTGCTTCTAAAACCAATGATTTAGCAGGTGATGGAACTACAACTGCTACCGTATTAGCACAAGCAATTGTAAAAGAAGGATTGAAAAATGTTGCTGCAGGTGCAAATCCTATGGATTTAAAACGTGGAATTGACAAAGCGGTTGCTGCTATTGTGGTTGATTTAAACAAGCAATCTCAAGAAGTAGGAAATTCTTCAGAAAAAATAAAACAAGTAGCTGCTATTTCTGCAAATAATGACAATACAATTGGTGATTTAATTGCAACTGCTTTCAGTAAAGTCGGTAAAGAAGGCGTAATTACTGTAGAAGAAGCAAAAGGAACAGACACTTATGTTGACGTTGTAGAAGGAATGCAATTTGATAGAGGTTATTTATCTCCATACTTTGTAACTGATGCTGATAAAATGATTGCTGATTTAGAAAATCCATACATTTTATTATTCGATAAAAAGATTTCAAACTTAAATGAAATTCTTCCAATTTTAGAGCCAGTTGCACAATCTAGCAGACCCTTATTAATTATTGCAGAAGATGTTGATGGACAAGCATTGGCTACTTTAGTTGTTAATAAATTAAGAGGTGGATTAAAAATTGCTGCAGTAAAAGCCCCAGGTTTTGGAGACAGAAGAAAAGCAATGTTAGAAGACATCGCTATTTTAACTGGTGGAACTGTAATTTCTGAAGAAAGAGGATTTTCATTAGAAAATGCAACCTTAGATTTATTAGGAACTGCAGAAACTGTAACTATTGACAAAGACAATACAACTATTGTAAATGGTTCTGGAGATGCTGATACTATTAAAGCAAGAGTAAATCAAATCAAAGCACAGATAGAAACGACAACTTCTGATTACGACAAAGAAAAACTACAAGAACGTTTAGCTAAGTTAGCTGGTGGTGTTGCAGTATTATATGTTGGAGCAGCTTCTGAAGTTGAGATGAAAGAAAAGAAAGACAGAGTTGACGATGCTTTAAACGCTACAAGAGCAGCTGTAGAAGAAGGTATTGTTGCAGGTGGTGGTGTCGCTTTAGTAAGAGCTATCAAAGTTTTAGAAAAAATCACGACAGACAACCTTGACGAAGTAACTGGTGTTCAAATTGTAGCAAAAGCAATTGAATCTCCTTTAAGAACTATTGTAGAGAATGCTGGAGGAGAAGGATCTGTGGTTATCAACAAAGTATTAGAAGGAAAACAAGACTTTGGTTATGATGCTAAATCTGAAACCTATGTTAATATGCTTGAAGCAGGAATTATTGATCCTAAAAAAGTAACGCGTGTTGCCTTAGAAAACGCAGCCTCTGTTGCAGGAATGATTTTAACTACTGAATGTGCATTAATCGACATTAAAGAAGACAATTCTGCTGGAGGAATGCCTCCAATGGGTGGTGGAATGCCAGGAATGATGTAATGGCGAATCGCCATAGATAATAAAAGAGATACTCTAAATATCTTTTATAAAAAACCTCGAGAAATTCTCGAGGTTTTTTTTTGGTACAAAATTTGATTATTTGCATATAAAAAAACACTATGAAGAAAAATATTTGCTACGTATTTATTGCATATCTATGTACTATTTCGAGCTTTGCTCAAACTACAAATTCCCTTGACACATCTTACGCTAACTATTTTACATACTCAAGAATAATCCCATATTTACACTTAAATAAAACGTCATTTATAAAAGGA
>JAESTN010000373.1 GCA_016763595.1 Flavobacteriaceae bacterium
AAGGGCAAACAAAAACAAAATTTGGAAACAGAGATGTAACTTCAGCGGTTTCACAAGCGGTTTCTGAAATGTTAACCGATTATTTAGAGGAGAATCCGAGTGATGCAAAAATTATCGTTCAAAAAGTAATTTTAGCAGCTCAAGCGCGTCATGCAGCTCGTAAAGCTCGTGAAATGGTGCAGCGTAAAACGGTAATGACCATGGGAGGTTTACCTGGTAAACTATCTGATTGTTCTGAAACGGATCCATCTTTATGCGAAATTTTCTTAGTTGAGGGAGATTCGGCAGGTGGAACTGCAAAACAAGGTAGAGACAGAAACTTTCAAGCAATTTTACCATTACGTGGAAAAATATTGAACGTTGAAAAAGCAATGCAACACAAAGTTTTTGAAAACGAAGAGATTAAAAACATGTTTACTGCCTTAGGTGTTTCTATCGGAACCGAAGAAGACCCAAGAGCATTAAACTTAACAAAAGTTCGCTATCATAAAGTAGTTATTATGTGTGATGCCGATGTCGATGGTAGTCACATTGCTACGTTAATTCTAACGTTCTTCTTTAGATATATGCGAGAAATGGTTGAGCAAGGGTATATTTACATTGCTACTCCACCATTATATTTAGTAAAAAAAGGACAAAAAAGAGAATATGCCTGGGATGACGATCAACGTGATTTGATTGCTCAAAAACTAGGAGGGAATGTAAGCATACAACGTTATAAAGGTCTTGGAGAGATGAATGCTGGACAATTATGGGATACCACCATGAATCCAGAATTCAGAACCTTAAGACAAATTGTAATAGACAATGCTACAGAAGCTGATAGAGTATTTTCTATGTTAATGGGAGATGAAGTTCCACCACGTAGAGAACTTATAGAAAAAAATGCTAAATACGCCAATATTGACGTATGAATACATGCAACTAAAAAAAGCCTTCATAAATTTATGAAGGCTTTTTTTTTGCAGGTGTTTTCCCCCACAAGTCCAGATGAAAACACTATAAATAGGCTCTTGTGCTACCTCACACCATCGTTTCAAAACAATTTTACTTATCTTAGCTATATAAATCTCCCACACAATTAACATTAACCAAAACTCAACGTATAATGAAAAAGTATCTTTTAATCTTCATTTGCACTCTTACCATCTCTTTTACCGCAAAAGCACAAGATAATTTTGAAAACATCTTACTTGCCGACAAAGCAGACGCAACAAAATTAATGCATGGTTATTTCAACCCTGCAATGAAAGGGTTTATTTACGGAATGAATAACGGCTGGTATCATACTGCTAAAGTTCATAAAGTACTAGGCTTTGACCTAACTGTTGGACTAAGTGCCGCTATGGTACCCACAAAAGATGAAGTTTTTACAGTTTCAGGACTAACTTCTATTTCACCCAGCACCATTACTTCTGCTACCTTAGCAGGAGAAGGAACTGGAACTACAGGCTTAACAGTTTCAAAAACAATAACGATAGGTGGCCAACCTCAAACAATTACAGCACCTTTATCTTTACCAGATGGAATTGCTGGAGATTTACCATTAAAAGCAGTTCCTGCTCCTGTAGCACAATTTAATATAGGCCTGCCGTATAAAATGGAGGCTATGTTACGTTTCTTTCCAGAAACAGATTTTGGAGATGATGGCGGAAAAGCGAAAATGCTAGGTTTAGGGATCAAAAAGGAAATCACAAGTTGGTTTGGTCCTTTAGACAAATTACCGCTACACGTATCCTTATTAGCCGCATATACTTCTATGGATGTTAGCTATGGTTTTCAAAATTTAAACGGAGCAATAAACATTAATAACGGAGAAGCTGCATTCTCTTTAAAAGCATATACAGTACAAGCAATAGCCTCTTTAAACTTCCCTTTTATCAATGTATATGGTGGTTTTGGATATAGTAGTGGAAAAGCTACTTTAGACTTTAACGGAACCTATTCTGGTGAATATTCATATACAGCAGGAGGGCAAACAATTACAGTTAATGAACCGTTATCTGTACCAACAGGAATGGAGTTTGACGCCAGTGGTGTAAAAACAACTTTAGGAGCAAGATTAAGCTTAGGGTTCTTTAAAATATTTGCTGATTATACTTTACAAGAATACAATACATTAAGTGCAGGAATTGCATTAAGTATTAGATAATATCCAACTAAAATAACTTTATAAAGAGGCTGCGAATTTCGTAGCCTTTTTTAATTTACTTGACTCTTAGTTTTCAATAATTTATAGTACTTTTGCACAACAAAATTTATTCAACACAAAATAAAAAAACATGAAAGTAACAGTTGTAGGAGCAGGTGCAGTAGGTGCAAGTTGTGCAGAGTATATCGCTATTAAAAACTTCGCATCAGAAGTTGTAATTCTTGATATTAAAGAAGGATTTGCAGAAGGAAAAGCAATGGATTTAATGCAAACAGCTTCATTAAACGGATTTGACACAAAAATTACTGGAACTACCAGTGATTATTCTAAAACAGCAGATTCTCACATCTGTGTTATCACTTCTGGAATTCCAAGAAAACCAGGAATGACTCGTGAAGAATTAATCGGAATTAATGCTGGAATCGTGAAAATGGTTTCTGCGAGCTTAATTGAGCACTCACCTAATACAATTATCATTGTTGTTTCTAATCCAATGGACACAATGACGTACTTGGTACACAAAACAACTGAAATCCCTAAAAATAGAATTATTGGAATGGGTGGAGCTTTAGATTCTGCACGTTTCAAATATAGATTGGCTGAAGCATTAGAAGCACCTATTTCTGATGTTGACGGAATGGTAATTGGTGGTCACTCAGACAAAGGAATGGTTCCTTTAACACGTTTAGCTACTAGAAACTCTATTCCAGCTTCTCAGTTTTTAACTGAAGAAAGATTAGAACAAGTTTTACAAGACACTAAAATTGGTGGAGCTACATTAACTGGATTGTTAGGAACTTCTGCTTGGTACGCGCCAGGTGCTGCTGTCTCTGGATTGGTGCAAGCAATTGCTTGTGATCAAAAGAAAATATTTCCTTGTTCTGTTTTATTAGAAGGAGAATATGGATTGAACGATTTATGTATCGGAGTTCCAGTTGTATTAGGGAAAAATGGTATTGAAAGCATTGTTGAAATTGAATTGAGTGCTGCTGAAAAAGCACAAATGCAAGATTCTGCTCAAGG
>JAESTN010000374.1 GCA_016763595.1 Flavobacteriaceae bacterium
AAACATCAAAAGGAAAATTGATCGCAGGAATTGTATTGACAGGTGGTGGTTCACAATTGAAACATTTACGTCAATTGGTAGAATACATTACCGGAATGGATGCAAGAATTGGATACCCTAATGAGCATTTGGCTGGTGATTCTGACGAATCACTTTCAAGTCCGTCCTATGCAACCGCTGTTGGTTTGTTAATGGAAGGGTTAGAGAAAGAATGTAAAAATGAATCTGTAGTTTGTGAAGATGAAACAGTTGAAGAAGCAAAAACTACGAATCAATCAGAAGAAGAAAAAGTTGTTGAGAAAAAACCAGTGAAAAAAAGAAAATCCTTTTTCGAGAAATTCACAGATAGTTTTAAAGAGTTTTTAGACAACGCAGAGTAAAGAAGTAAAAGATTAAAAATATATAATTAACCTTATAAAGATAGAAAAGTTATTATGAGCGGAGAATTCGATAACATTTTATTTGACATGCCTAAGTCACAATCAAATACGATTAAAGTAATTGGTGTTGGTGGCGGAGGAAGCAATGCTGTAAGCCACATGTTTCAGCAAAATATTAAAGGAGTAGATTTTGTAATCTGTAATACAGATGCACAAGCATTAGAGAGTAGCTCAGTGCCTAATAAAATCCAACTTGGAGTGGATTTAACATCAGGTTTAGGTGCTGGTGCAAACCCAGAAGTTGGTGCAAGTGCAGCAAAAGAGAGTATAGAAGAAATTCAACAAATGTTAAGTTCTCAAACCAAAATGGTATTTATTACTGCCGGAATGGGAGGAGGGACAGGAACTGGAGCAGCTCCGATAATTGCTAGAATAGCCAAAGACATGGGTATTTTAACAGTCGGAATTGTTACAATGCCTTTTCAGTTTGAAGGAAGAATGCGTTCAAGACAAGCTCAAGTTGGAATTGATACTTTAAGAGATAATGTAGATTCTTTAATTGTAATCAATAATAATAAGTTAAGAGAAGTATATGGAAATCTTGGTTTTAAAGCAGGGTTTTCTAAAGCAGATGAAGTCTTGTCTACCGCAGCAAGAGGAATTGCAGAAGTAATTACACACCACTACAAACAAAATATTGATTTGCATGATGCAAAAACAGTATTGTCTAATAGTGGAACTGCAATTATGGGTTCTGCCAAAGAATCGGGTGTCAATAGAGGTAAGAATTCTATCGTAAAAGCATTGGATTCTCCATTATTAAATGATAATAAAATTGCAGGTGCTAGAAACGTATTGTTATTAATTGTTTCGGGTACAGATGAGGTTACAATAGATGAAATTGGAGATATTAATGATTATATTCAAACTGAAGCAGGGTATGAAGCAAATATCATTATGGGAATTGGTGAAGATGAGTCTTTAGGTGATTCTATTGCTGTAACAGTGGTCGCGACAGGTTTTGCTGCAGATCAGCAAAGTAGCATAACAAATACAGAAGCGAAAAAAATAATTCACACCTTAGAAGAAGAGCAAAAAGCAACGTATGATTTTTCTGAAGACATAGTTACCAAATCAAGTGTTTTAGATACTCCAATCATAAGTAAACCAGAAGCTAAAATTGTGCATGTTTTAGAAGAGGAAGTTGTTGTAGAAAAAGTGACGCTTATTCCTACTTCAGAGTTTATCAACAATATTAATGTTGTTTATGATGAAATAGAGGTAGAAACAATTTTAGAAGACGATTTTATTATAACAAATGCAACTCCGCAAGTTGAAGAGAAGGTCATAGAGAAACCTGTACAGATACAAACAGATTTGTTATTTGATTTACCGTTAAATAGCTACGACGAAATTAAACCAGAGCCAGTTAAAGAAGTTCGTTTTGATTTGTCTTTTGATGATGTCAATGAAATTGAAGTAAATGACGTAACAGAAATAGTAGCAAAAAAAGGAAATGTTGTTGAGAAGAGATATGTTTTAGAAGACTTTACTGTAGAGCCAACAATAGGGAAAAGTTCTATTATAAATAGGAAGGAACCAGAACTTGTAGAGGAAGAAGAAGAAATGACTTTTACAATTAAATCTAGGGAACAGAAAGTTGAAGAGATTGATACCATTTCTGAAGAAGTTTCCCCATTAAGTTTAACGATTTCTGAATTGGAAAAAACGGCAGAATTACGTCGTCAAAAAATGAAAGGATTCAATTATAAGTTTGCTGATCAAGTAAGCAAAAACATCGATGAAATTGAACGTCAGCCAGCATATAAAAGATTGGGTGTGAATTTAGATGAAGTGAATTCGGACTTAAGTAAATCTAAAACTACGTTAAGTACAGATGCAAATGATGATGTTCAATTGAGGTCAAACAATTCATTTTTACATGACAATGTAGATTAACCATATTTAAAACAAAACGCTTCAATTACTCCCTAAATTAATTGTTTATGTTTTTTAAAATTCCTGAGAAATCAGGAATTTTTTTATGCCTATATTTACAGTTCCAAAAATGAAAAGATGAGTTTAGAAAAACAACTAATGGTGCAGCTGAAAACAGCTATGAAATCGAAAGATACATTGGCTTTACAAGCATTAAGATCTGTAAAATCGGCAATTTTATTAGCAAAGACAGAAAATGGAGCAGCTACCGAATTAACTGAAGATCAGGAAATGAAAATTTTACAAAAACAGGTGAAGCAACGTAAAGACAGTGCTGCCATTTTTGTAGAACAAGGTAGGCAAGATTTAGCGGACCCAGAATTGGCAGAAGCTGCAGTAATAGAACAGTTTTTACCTGAAGCTTTATCTGAAGATGAAATAGAAAAAGTGGTGCTTGCTACTATAGAAAAAGTTGGAGCAGCAGGAATGAAAGATATGGGTAAGGTAATGGGAATGGTTTCTAAAGAATTAGCCGGACAAGCTGATGGGAAAACAATATCTACCTTAGTGAAAAAGAATTTAATGTAAGAAATTAGTGAGTTTGTCATTTCGAATCGAAGTGAGAAATCTCATGATTTTATTATAGATAAAATGGCTCCGTAGTTCAACCCTCCTTTGAGAGATTTGTTGAACTACAGAACCACAAAATGGCTCCGTAGTTCAACTGGATAGAATATCAGATTTCGGCTCTGACGGTTATAGGTTCGAATCCTATCGGAGTCACGAATAAAAGGAAAAATCAGACGTCAAATCAAGCTCGCTTGAATTTGTTAGTCTGATTTTTCCTTTTTCAAAACGGACACTAAAGGAAAAACGAACGAAGCGAGTTAATCCTATAGTGGAGTTTTTCCTTTTTCAAAACGGACACTACAGGAA
>JAESTN010000375.1 GCA_016763595.1 Flavobacteriaceae bacterium
TCTTATTCAAATTTTGAATGCTGAAGGTTTTGAATTGGTAGAAGACAAAGATGCGAAGGTGATTAACCAAGTAAAAGGATTAATAATTACTGATATTCATTATAAAAAAGAGGAAAAACCGATTCAGAATCTTTCAGAGTTTTTGGCTTCCCAGCTAGGAATGGAATATTCTAGTTTGAGTAAATTATTTTCAGAAATTGTAGGCAATACTATTGAGCATTATGCAATAGAGCAACGAATTGAACGCGCAAAAGAGCTCTTGATTTACAATGAATTAACCCTGAGTCAAACATCGTACGATCTAAATTATAGCAGTCCTCAACACCTTTCTAGACAATTTAAACAAATAACAGGAATGACACCAACCCTTTTTAAACAGAAGGGGAGTCGAAAAAAATTAGATACTATTTAATCAAAATTATGCACAGGCTTTTTCTCAAATAGAAAGACTTTTGGTTTTCAAACAAAAGAGATGAAACATAGATATAAAATTATCGGAATGACTTGTGTTGGTTGTAAAACCAAT
Source organism: Flavobacteriaceae bacterium (assembly GCA_016763595.1). Taxonomy (GTDB): domain Bacteria; phylum Bacteroidota; class Bacteroidia; order Flavobacteriales; family Flavobacteriaceae; genus Polaribacter. The sequence goes on from JAESTN010000375.1 coordinate 527, forward strand.
GTGGAAAAAGCGTTAGGAAATCTTAAGGGAATTATTGACGTTGCTGTGCATTTAAAAACTGGAGAAGTAATACTCGAAATGGAAGCACATATTTCTATAGTGAAATTACAAGAAACCTTATTGAAAGCAGGTTTGCACTATACAATTGAAATAGCAAAGGCTGAAAACCATGAAGAGAAACCTTCTTGTTGTAGTTCTAAAGAGACAGAAAAGAAATCGGCTTGTTGTGGATCTGTAGCAAAAGAAAATAGAACACACGTACGTGACAAAGAACCTTTAAAAGAAGGGAATGGCGTATTTTATTGTCCAATGCATTGTGAAGGAGAAAAAACCTACGATGCTCAAGTTGGATGTCCGGTTTGTGGAATGGATTTGGTAGAAGAATTAAGTTTGGTTGTAAAAGACACACAATATACTTGTCCGATGCATTCAGAAGTTATTAAAGACGAAATGGGTTCTTGTCCAATTTGTGGGATGGATTTGGTGCCTTTGGAAGCAGATGATTCTGCAGAAGAAAAAACCTATAAAAAGTTATTAAAGAAGTTTTGGATCGCTGTTGGGTTTACAGTGCCCATCTTTTTATTGGCAATGTCAGAAATGTTAGAGAACAATCCGTTGTATACTGTTTTAGAACAGCAACATTGGAATTGGATTCAATTTGTATTGTCAATGCCGGTGGTGTTTTATGCAACATGGATGTTTTTTGAACGTGCGTGGAAGTCAATAATAACAATGAACTTAAATATGTTTACCCTCATTGGTATTGGTGCAGGAATCGCTTGGTTATTTAGTGTTTTTGCGATGCTGTTTCCAGAAGTGTTTCCACAAGATTTTAAAACCCATGAAGGCAATGTCTTTGTTTATTTTGAAGCAACTACTGTTATTTTAACATTAGTATTATTAGGGCAGTTATTAGAAGCCAAAGCGCATAGCCAAACAAGTGGAGCCATCAAAGAGTTGTTAAAATTAGTTCCGTCAGTTGCTACTTTGGTAGTAGAAGGAAACGATAAAGTAATTGCAATTGATAAAATTCAACGAGGCAATTTGTTACGTGTTAAGCCAGGAGAAAAAATACCTGTAGATGGAATTATTGTTGAAGGACAAAGTAGTATCGATGAATCTATGATTACTGGAGAACCAATTCCGGTTGATAAAAACATTGATGATGCTGTAAGTTCTGGAACGATAAATGGAACAAAATCATTTGTGATGAGGGCAGAAAAAGTAGGTGCAGAGACCTTGCTTTCTCAAATCATTCACATGGTAAATAATGCAAGTCGTTCTAAAGCTCCAATTCAAAAATTAGCAGATAGGATTTCTAAATACTTTGTGCCAATTGTATTTCTTGTTTCGGTACTAACATTTATAGTTTGGGTAGTTTTTGGACCAGAACCAGCCTATGTTTTTGCCTTTGTAAATGCCATTGCTGTTTTAATTATTGCTTGTCCTTGTGCTTTAGGCTTGGCTACTCCGATGTCTGTGATGGTTGGCGTTGGTAGAGGTGCACAATCTGGAGTATTGATAAAAAATGCGGAAGCTTTAGAGAAAATGAATAAAGTAGATACATTGATTGTTGATAAAACAGGAACCATTACTGAAGGGAAACCTTCAGTAGAAAAAATAGTCTCAGTAAGTACCATAAACGAAGATGAATTATTAGCATCTATAAGCTCATTAAATCATTATAGTGAGCATCCTTTAGCAGAGGCTATTGTACAATATGGGAAATCAAAAAAGAGTTTATTTTCAAAAGTGGAAGACTTTGAAGCCATTGCAGGGAAAGGCGTGATTGGAACCGTAAATAACTTAAATGTTGCTTTGGGAAATGAGAAGCTATTAGAGCAGTTTTCTGTAGAAATATCACAAGTATTGAAGGCGAAAGTGGTTAGAGAGCAAGAGCAGGGAAAAACAGTATCCTATATTGCTATTGATCAAAAAGCTGTGGGATATGTTATTATTTTTGATGCAATAAAAACAACCAGTGAAAAAGCAATAAAAGAATTGCAAGAAATTGGAATTGAGGTGATTATGTTGACTGGTGATAATAGAAATACAGCGAGATCTGTTGCGGATAAATTAAATTTGAAGCAATTTAAAGCCGAATGTCTTCCAGAAGATAAACTGAATGAAATTAAAGCATTACAACAGCAAGGTAAAGTTGTTGCCATGGCAGGTGATGGCATTAACGACGCCCCTGCTTTAGCGCAATCTGATGTTGGTATTGCCATGGGAACAGGTACAGATGTAGCTATTGAAAGCGCTTCTATTACATTGGTGAAAGGAGATTTACAAGGGATCGTTAAAGCTAAGAATTTAAGTCATAAAGTGGTTGGGAATATTCAACAAAATTTGTTTTTTGCGTTTATCTATAATGTGCTAGGAGTACCAATTGCTGCGGGTGTTTTATATCCAATATTTGGATTGTTATTATCACCTATGATTGCTGCGCTAGCAATGAGTTTTAGCTCGGTATCTGTTATAGTAAATGCCTTAAGGTTAAGAAATATTAAAATTTAAAAGTTAAAAAGATGAAAAATTTAATTACAGTACTTTTTATAGTGGTATTATTTGTTGGATGTAAAACAGATAAAAAAAATGATAAGGATGGGATGCACCAAAACCATCAAGTAGAGAAGAATGAATCTTCAAAAAAGAAAGTGCTAAGTCCTCATACCTATGCAATGAGTATGATTGGAAATGCACATATTCATGTCGATTACTCTTCTCCAGGTGTAAGAAATCGAATGATTTTTGGAGGATTGTTGGCCTACGATATGATTTGGCAAGCAGGAGCCCATAAAGCAACTTGGTTAGAGACAAATAAAGATTTAAGTATTGCCGGAAAAGTACTTCCTGCAGGGAAATATGGCTTTTTTGTAATTCCATCTAAAGAAGAATGGACCCTTATTTTTAATAGTCGTTGGGATCAACATGGAAAAGATGAATATGATACCAAGGAAGATGTTCTTCGATTTAAAGTAGTGCCAGAAATTTTAGATGAGGTGCTAGAACATTTAAAGTACAAAGTAACAAAAACAAGTAATACTTCAGGGACCCTTTCTTTAACATGGGAAAAGGTGTCTGTGAAATTTCCTTTTAAAGTAAAAAATAAATAGATTATGGGTACATATGTAAAATCAATAATAGTTGTAGTGGTATTTATTTTTGTAGGCTTCAATATACAAGCACAAAGTGCTGATAAAAAAGCAGTCATTACTGTAATGAAGACCTATAAAGATGCTATTCAAAACTTAACAACAGAAGGAACTATGAGTCTTTTTACTAAAGAGGCTACTGTATTTGAGTCTGGTGGCTCTGAAGGGACGTATAAGAATTATGTTGCACATCATTTGGGGCCAGAATTAGGGCATTTTAATCGTTTTTCGTTTTCGAACTATAAAATAGATGTTGTTGTAGAATTACCTTTTGCATTTGTAACTGAAACCTATATTTATACCATAGATTTAAAAGCGAATAAAAAAAGAGCGACAAAAGCAAGAATAATTAAAAAGAAAGGCGTGGCAACTTCCGTTTTAAAGAAAATAAAAGGAGAATGGAAAATTACAAAAACACATAGTTCTTCTAGAAATACTAGAAAATAATTGAGATAATTTTAGAGAGATCCTCTAGGAAAAGAGTTTAAAAATATAAAAATGAAAAAATATACAAGCTATATCGGAATATTAGCAGTTGGTCTATTGTTAGGGTGGTTCCTTTTTGGTGGTTCATCTGTTGATGAAGCCACTCATGAACACAATGAAACGGCTACGAAAAATCAACGATGGACCTGTTCTATGCACCCGCAAATTATGCAGCCAGAAGCGGGTGATTGTCCTATTTGTGGAATGGATTTAATTCCTGCAGAAACAACTGCAGATGGATTAGAAGCCAATCAGTTTAAAATGACAAAAAATGCATTGGCATTGGCAAACATTCAAACACTAAAAATAGGAGAAGGTGAGGTTGCTGATAATCAACTTTTATTTTCTGGAAAAATTGTTGAAAATGAAAATAATAATGCAACTCAAGCAGCTCATTTTGGAGGGAGAGTAGAGAAGTTATACATTAAATCGTTGGGAGAAAACATAAAAATAGGACAATTGATTGCTTTGGTCTATTCTCCTGAATTGGTGAATGCCCAAAATGAATTGCTAACAGCGTCAACATTAAAAAAGAAACAGCCCAATTTATACAATGCTGTTCGAAACAAGTTGAAATTATGGAAACTTACTGATGCTCAAATTGAAAATATTGAGAAATCAAAAAAGACAATTATTAATTTTCCAATGTATGCAGATGTAAATGGTACTGTTATGATGAAGATGGTTGAAGAAGGCAGTTATGTGAAGGAAGGGAAAGGATTGTTTAAAGTCGCAAACTTACAAACTGTTTGGGCCGAATTTGATGTGTTTGAAAAACAAATACCTATAGTCAAAAAAGGAAGTAAAATTAGCATCACAACAAACACAGGTTCAAATAAAACAATTGCAGCGACCATTTCATTTGTTGACCCGATTTTGGATGCAAAAACAAGAACTGTAGTTGCTAGAGCTGTATTAAATAACAGTAATAAAAATTTAAAACCAGGCATGTTTGTCAACGGTGTTTTGGCTGTGAATAGTGCTATGAATAAAAGTCAATTAACGATTCCGAAAACAGCAGTTTTGTGGACAGGTAAACGTTCTTTAGTGTATATAAAATCAAATCAAGATCCGGTTTTCGAAATGCGTGAAGTTGAGTTAGGGAAATCAGTTGGTAAAAACTATGAAATTATTTCTGGATTAAAATTCGGAGAAGAAATTGTTGTGAATGGAACCTTTACCGTGGATGCCGCTGCACAATTGCAAGGGAAAAAATCGATGATGAATAAAAGAGGAGGTAGAACTACAACAGGACATGAAGGTCATATTGGAATGAACACAGCAGCAACAAGTAATGCTATAGATTCTAAAATGAAACACGAAAGAATTACTGTTTCTAAAACTTTTCAAAAACAATCGCA
>JAESTN010000376.1 GCA_016763595.1 Flavobacteriaceae bacterium
CTCTCCTTTATTATTATTGTCGCTGTAGCCTATTGGAGCTTCTCAGATATGATTCCTTCTTATAAAGAAAATAAGACCGTAACAAAAACTGAGTTCTCTATAGATAATGCTTTAGCTCATTTAAAAGAAATTTCTAAAACAGCACATTATACAGGTTCAGAAAACCATTTAGAAGTTCAAAATTATATTGTAAATGAACTTACAAAACTAGGCTTAGAACCAGAAATTCAACATCAAGTAGCCATCAATAATAAATGGAGAGCTGCAACTAATAATGCCAATATAATCGCAACCATTAAAGGGAGTGAAAACGGAAAATCATTGGTGTTGTTAACGCATTACGATTCGAATCCACATTCTTCTTTAGGAGCCAGTGATGCAGGCTCAGGAGTGGTAACCATACTAGAAAGTGTACGTGCATTTTTAGCAAAAAATCAAACTCCCAAAAACGATATACACATTGTAATTACAGATGCAGAAGAACTAGGGCTTCTGGGTGCAAAAGCTTTTGTAGATACACATCCGTTAGCAAAAAACATTGGTTTGGTATTAAACTTTGAAGCTCGTGGTAGTGGCGGGCCTAGTTATATGCTCATGGAAACAAATGGTAAAAACAGCAAATTACTAAGCGAATTTATCAATGCAAATCCAAATTACCCAGCAGCAAACTCTTTAATGTATAGCATTTATAAAATGCTTCCAAACGATACCGATTTAACCGTTTTTAGAGAAAATGGAAACATCAGTGGGTTTAATTTCGCATTTATTGGTGATCATTTTGATTATCATACAGCACAAGATTCTTACGAGAGATTAGATAGAGCTACTTTGTTACATCAAGCGGATTACTTAATGACAACATTAAATTATTTTGCCAATTCGGACCTCTCAAATTTTGAAAGCACCATAGATCATGTCTACACAAATTTTCCATTTACAACCTTATTGCATTACCCATTTTCATGGATATTACCCTTATTAATTGGTGCAATAATGCTATTAATGGGAATCTTATTTTTTGGAATTGCCTTGAATAAAATTACCATAAAGGGACTTTTAAAAGGGTTTATACCTTTTACAATTTCTTTAGTTGGCTGTATTGGAATAACCCTCTTATTATGGAAAGGAATTTTATTAATTCACCCGCATTACAACGACATATTACATGGGTTTACCTATAACGGATATCAATATATAGCAGCCTTTGTTTTGTTGAATATTTGGTTGCTTTTTAACATCTATAAACCCTTTTTTAAAAAATATAGAAGCATCGATTTAATAATAGCACCGCTTATCTTTTGGATGCTTATAAATGTATTGATATATGTATACTTAAAAGGAGCTGCGTACTTTATCATCCCGGTATATTTTGCACTTATAACATTGGCTATTTTTGTGCTTACTGATATTAAAAGGACGCAAAAAATTGTTATTTCAACGGTATTGGCAATCCCAATTATTTACATGTTTGCTCCGCAAATAAAAATGTTTCCTGTTGGTTTAGGTTTGAAAAACCTATTTATAAGTGCCCTGTTTTTAGTGTTAATCTTTGGGTTAATTACACCAATTTTCGGGTCCTATAAATCAAGGAAATCCTTGGTAAGAATTGTTGGGTTTGGGGCGCTGTTCTTTTTTGGATTGGCAACTTACAACAGCGGTTTTAATGAAGATAGAAAGAAACCAAATAGTATTGTTTTTATAAATGATGTAGACAACAACCAATCCTACTGGGTCACTTATGATCGCATTCCTGATGGGTTTACAACTCAATTTCTAGGAGAGAACCCAACCATAGGGAATTTTACTGGAAGCACTTCTAAAAGCAAGTACAATACTTCATACCGATATCATAAAAAAACTGAAGACAGAGCAATTCCAGCGCCAATAATCACCAAAACTATGGACACTATTATTGATGGATTTAGAACTGTTTCATTTATAATTGAACCGCAACGAAACGTACATAAGATTGAATTAATTGCAAACGAAGCAATTACTTTTAATACCCTTGGTGTACAAGATGTATTCTTAGACAAGAAAAGCTCTGATGCTGTTTTAGAAGTAACTAAAGGAACTATTTTAAGCTATTTTTTAGCCAAAAATGACAGCATTTTAAAAGTTGATTTTACCATCAAAAAAAATGTAATTCCAAACATCAGTATTATTGAATCATCCTTTGATTTATTAGACAATCCTTTGTTTACCATTACACCTAGAACAAATATAATGATGCCGATGCCATTTGTAATGAACGATGCGGTTATTACACTTCAAAAATTAAAATTATAAAAAAAGCCCGATGCAATTGCATCGGGCTTTTTTTATATTTAATGTTTTTTACTTTATTTGTGAAACACGTAGTGTATTTACCATTCCTTTTGCTTCTACGGGCATAGAAGTTAAATTGATAACAAAATCATTGGCTTTTACAAAACCTCTTTCTTTTGCGATCTTATTAATATCTACAACGGTATCGTCTGTACTTACATTCTTGTCATAAAACAGCGGTTTCACACCCCAAAGCAAACTCATTTTATTTAAAATTCTTCTTTCTGAAGAAAATGCTAATATATGAGATGTGGGTCTCCAAGCAGATATCTGAAAAGCGGTATACCCACTATTTGTAAGTGTAGAAATTGCCGCAGCTTTTACATCTTTTGCCATTAAAGCAGCATGATGACAAACTGCCTTTGTAATAAAACGGTCTGTTCTAATATGTGGCGGAGCTTGTGGAACTTTAATTAGTGGAGAATTTTCAACACTCTTTATTATTTCTGTCATTTTCTCAATAACTCTTACCGGATGTGCTCCAACAGAAGTTTCACCAGATAGCATCACAGCATCAGCACCATCCATAATAGAATTGGCAACATCATTTACTTCCGCTCTTGTAGGAACAGCATTTGTAATCATTGTTTCCATCATTTGCGTAGCAATAATCACAGGGATTCTTGCTAATTTAGCTCTTTGAACTAACATCTTTTGAATCAATGGAACTTCTTGCATCGGAATTTCTACTCCTAAATCTCCACGTGCAACCATTAACCCATCACAATACGGAATTAATGCATCAATATTTGCAACAGCTTCTGGCTTTTCAATTTTAGCAATTACCGGAACTCTATAATCTGATTTTTGTTTAATTAAATCGTGTAATTTCCTTAAATCTTCTGGGTTTCTCACAAATGATAACGCAATCCAATCTACTTTTTGCTCTAGTGCAAAAACAGCATCTTTCATGTCTTTATCTGTCAAAGCAGGTAAAGATATTGCGGTATTAGGTAAATTCACTCCTTTTTTAGAGGATAAAACACCTCCTACAATAACTTTAGTAGTCACTTCATTTTTCTTATTCGTAGCAATTACCTCAAATTCTAATTTCCCGTCATCTACTAATATCCTTTCTCCAGGTTTTACATCTTTCGGAAAACGTTGATAGGTCATAAATGCTCTTTCTGCAGTTCCTTCACATTCGTCTGTAGTGAATATAAACGTAGCTCCGTCCTTTAAAACAACGCCTTCCTGCATTACGCCAACACGTAATTTCGGACCTTGTAAATCGCCTAAAATGGCAATATTCGTTCCTTTTTCTTCATTAATCTCACGAATATCTTTTATTCTCGCTTTTACGTTATCATAATCTGCATGAGAAAAATTAATTCTAAAAACATTGACTCCTGCTTCTACCAATTCAGCTAAAATAGCTTTTGTATTTGTAGCTGGACCGAGTGTTGCAAGTATTTTGGTTTTTTTGTTAAGTGGCATAAGTTAAAAGATTAAAAATTCTTTAGATTTTAAAATGTTTGGATCGATTGTATATGATGTAATTACTTGATTAATTTGATTGATTTGATCTACGATCCTCACAATATATTCAGAATCAAAATCTCCTTCGAGTTTTAAAAAGTAATCCACCTTTTTTTTCTCTTGAATTAAATACATCGTTATCTCATTTGTTTGAAATAACCCTGTAGAAACACCTTCAATATTATTTGTAAATTGGTTCGAAATTAAAAACCAACTATGATTAAATTTTGAGTTTAAAAACTCATAAATTGGAAAAGAAGCATTGTTGTTTTTATTTTCAAAATCCAAACTGTACGTTGCTTTCACAAACGTTGTTTCTAATTTTTGATTTAAAACATATGCTAGTTTATATTCATCTAACGTAGAATGGATGCCAATTAATGTATAATTGTCATCAGAAAAATCATCTAATTCTAACGAATGTATTTGCATATTTCTTCCAACATATTTAATAAACAAGGGTGCTCTACAACTGTTTTTATTGCTAAAAACAATTCATGCTAAATTACATTTTGTTTCTCAAAAAGTGAATATAAAAAGCGAAAACGTTATCGTAAAAATGTTAGCCTTTTGTTATTTCGTCTTGTAGTGCAAAATAAACTCTTTTAGATGCCTGTTCTTCTGCTTTTTTCTTTGAGGTAGCTCTTCCTTTTGCAACCATAACACCATCTATGCTTATTTTAACACTAAAGTGCTTGATGCTCTCGTTACCAGTGTCTTCGTAAATATCAAATAAATATTGCTTCTTTTTCTTCTGACACCATTCTATAATTAAGCCTTTGTAACTTGTAATCTTACCTTCAAGTTTTGCAATATCTACGTATGGAGTAATTACATTTTCGTAAATAAATTTTTTAGAATAATTATAGCCTCTATCTAAATAAATGGCACCAATTAAAGCTTCAAAAATATTTCCATGAATATTATCCCCAATATTTTCTTGGGTAATATTACTTTTAACAAACCTAATTAAGTTTAAATCTTTCCCCAATTCATTTAAATGCTCTCTACTAACAATTTTAGAACGCATTTGGGTTAAGTACCCTTCTGTGCCATTAGGGACTTTTTTATATAGATAAGAAGCAATGATGGAGCCCAACATGGCATCTCCTAAAAACTCTAATCTTTCGTAATTAATAGGAATTCCTTTTTCATCAACCTTTTTTAAGGATCGATGTGTAAATGCTCTTTGATAATATTCTATGGTCTTTGGAGTAAAATTCAGTAATTTTTTCATATCGCTATAGAAGCCCTCATTTTGTTTTGTTTTGAGCTTAACTATTTTGCGAATAAAATTCATATAGAATTAATCAATTTTTTTTAGAGCCACACAAGCATTGTGTCCTCCAAATCCAAAAGTGTTACTGATTGCTATTTTCACATCTCTTTTCTGTGCTTTATTAAACGTAAAGTTTAATTTGCTGTCAATTTGATCATCGTCAGTAAAGTGATTTATTGTTGGCGGTACGATTCCATATTTCATTGATAAAATAGAAGCAATCGCTTCAATAGCTCCGGCCGCACCTAATAAATGACCCGTCATTGATTTTGTAGAATTGATGTTGATCTTATAGGCATGTTCTCCAAATACTTCTAAAATTGCTTTAGATTCAGCAATATCTCCTAATGGAGTAGAAGTTCCGTGCATATTAATAGCATCTACATCTTCTGGTTTTAAACCTGCATCTCTTAAACAGTTTAACATCACGTTTCTTGCGCCTAACCCTTCTGGGTGTGGTGCAGTAATATGATGTGCATCAGAAGACATTCCTCCTCCAATAACTTCTGCATAGATCGTTGCTCCACGAGCAACAGCATGTTCATATTCTTCAAGAATTAGCGCTCCTGCTCCTTCTCCTAAAACAAATCCATCTCTTTCTTTATCAAAAGGTCTAGATGCTGTTTCTGGACTATCATTTCTTGTAGATAGTGCATGCATTGCATTAAATCCTCCCATACCAGCAATAGTAACTGCTGCTTCAGAACCTCCAGTTACAATAGCATCTGCTTGTCCTAAACGGATATAATTTAATGAATCTATAATTGCGTTAGAAGACGATGCACACGCCGAAACGGTTGCGAAATTCGGCCCTCTAAACCCATGCTTAATAGAGATTTGCCCAGGGGCAATATCTGCAATCATTTTAGGAATAAAAAATGGATTGAATCTAGGTGATCCATCTCCGGCTGCATAATTTAACATTTCGTTTTGGAAGGTTTCTAAACCTCCAATACCAGAACCCCAAATTACTCCTATTCTATCTGGATCGTGATCTGTAGCATTCAA
>JAESTN010000035.1 GCA_016763595.1 Flavobacteriaceae bacterium
AAAACAAGCATAAATGCTTCCGGATTATCTGTTTCACAGTTGGTAACTACAGCTTGGGCGTCAGCAGCTACTTTTAGAGGTTCTGATAAGCGCGGTGGAGCTAATGGTGGCCGTATACGTTTGGCACCTCAAAAAGATTGGGAAGTTAACACGCCAACTGAGTTAGCGAAGGTATTGGCTATTTATGAAGGCATTCAAAACAATTTTAATGGAACAGTATCAATTGCTGATTTAATTGTGTTAGGTGGTTCTGTAGGTATTGAACTCGCTGCAAAAAACACAGGTCATAACGTAACAGTGCCATTTACATCTGGTAGAGGTGATGCTTCTCAAGAACAAACAGATGTAGTATCGTTTGGTTATTTAGAACCAAGAGCAGACGGATTTAGAAATTTCTTAAAAAGTGATTTAAATGTAGCTGCTGAAGAATTACTAATCGATCGTGCAAACCTATTAACACTTTCTATACCAGAAATGACTGTTTTAGTCGGAGGATTAAGAGTTCTGAGTGCTAATTATGACGGGTCAAGTCATGGAGTCTTTACAGATAATGTTGGTGTACTTTCAAATGACTTCTTCACAAATGTTCTTGATTTATCAATTACCTGGAAAGCAACAACTTCAAGCGACAACCAATTTATTGGTAGAGATCGTAAAACGGGTGCTATGAAATTTTCTGGAACTAGGGTCGATCTTATTTTTGGCTCAAATACCGAGCTTAGAGCAATTACTGAAGTTTACGGATCTGATGATGCTAAAGATAAGTTTATAAATGATTTTATTGCGGCCTGGACTAAAGTGATGAACTTAGATCGTTTTGATTTAAAATAACTTCATAAATGTGCATTCGATGTACTCAATAGAACTATTGACAACTAATTTAGAAGTTAATTATATATAGAAAAAGGTGGTCATAATAAATGACCACCTTTTTTATTTCTAATACTAAAACACGTATACTTATTTACTAGCAAATAAATTTACATCTTTTTTAGAAACTTCATTTTCTCCTAGAATGATTAAACGTTCAACTACGTTACGTAATTCACGAATATTTCCTGTCCAATCATATTCTTGTAATAATTGTATGGCATCATTAGAAAATGCTTTTTTTGCACCTCCTTGTTCTTCTGCTATTTTTTGTGAAAAGAAATCTACCAATAAAGGAATGTCTTCTCTTCGGTCATTCAGTCCAGGAACATTTATTAAAATCACCGCTAGTCTATGGTATAAATCTTCTCTAAAACGGCCTTCTGCAATTTCCTTTTTCAAATCTTTGTTCGTTGCAGCAACGATACGCACATTTACTTTAATATCTTTATCTGATCCTACTCTAGAAATTTTACTCTCTTGTAAAGCTCGTAATACTTTTGCTTGAGCAGACAAACTCATATCTCCTATTTCATCTAAGAAAATCGTTCCCCCGTTTGCTGCTTCAAACTTCCCTGCCCTATCTTTGTTAGCTCCTGTAAATGACCCTTTTACATGCCCAAACAATTCACTCTCTATCAATTCAGATGGAATTGCTGCACAGTTCACTTCAATCATTGGTGCTTTACAACGATTCGATTTTTCATGCAACCAATGTGCTACTAATTCTTTTCCTGTTCCATTTGGTCCAGTAATTAGAACTCTTGCATCGGTAGGTGCTACCTTTTCAATAATATCTTTAATGTGAGTAATCGCTTTACTATCACCAACCATTTGATAGCTTTTGCTTACTTTCTTTTTTAAACGCTTGTTCTCTATAACCAATTCCTTCCTATCCAACGCATTACGAACGGTATTTAGCAAACGATTTAAATCTGGCGGTTTAGAAATATAATCGAAAGCTCCTAAACGCATAGTATTTACGGCCGTTTCTAAATCTCCATGGCCCGAAATCATTACAATTGGAGTTTCCGGTTTTATTTTCTTAGCTTTTTCTAGCACCTCAACACCATCCATTTTAGGCATTTTTATATCACAGAAAACCAAGTCATAATCATTGTTCATAATCATTTCTATTCCCTGTAATCCATCTTCAGCCTCTTCTACATTATAAGAATCATTCTCTTCAGAAATAATTTTATTCAAAACTCTTCTAATCGCTGCTTCGTCTTCTATTATTAATATTTTTGACATCTTTTTTTCTTTCTATTTATCTATGATATGTATATCTCTTTGCGGAAAAGGAATACTAATTTTATGTTCTCTAAATAACCGATCAATCTCAAAGCGTATGTCACTTTGAATTAGTTTCACTTCAAAACTATTATTCAACGAAAAAGCAACCCTAAAATTCAATGCACTTTCTCCAAAATCAGAAAAATACACCAGTGCTTTTGTGCTTTTCAAAACTGATGAGTGACTATTTGCCGCTTCTAACAATAATTTCTTTACCAATTGCACATCACTTCCATACGCTACTCCAATTTCTACAGACTCTCTCGTTTCCTCTCCGTTTGCCGTCCAATTGTACAAGGTGTTTGTTAGGTATAAATGATTTGGTATAATCATTACTTTATTATCAATTGTTACCGCTCTTGTAGTTCGTAAATTAATTTCCTCTACACGTCCTATTTTACCTTCTAACTCAATAATATCTCCTGCATGTACAGTTTGATCCACCAGAATAAATATACCCGAAATAATATCTTGAAACAAGGTCTGCAAAGCTAAACCAACTCCAATTAGCAGTGCTGCAGAAGCTGCAAATACAGCCGTTACATTTACTCCCGAAGTATGTAATGTCACAAGAAAAATAACAACATAGGCCAGCCATTTTAAATAGTTAAAAACAGAACCAAATTTAGCTTTATCATTAACTGGCAATTTTCTTGTTACGAGATTCCTAACTAGTTTTAACACATAGGCTGTTAGTAGCAATACAAAGATTACCAATAAAATAGTTTGCATAGAAATACTTGCTTCCTGTCCTAAAGGTATTTTATAATTTAAAAAATCAAGAACCTTTTTCATGCTTTTAATTTCGGTTTATCCATTATACTTTATCCATTTCCACAAATCTTTATAGGTTGGTTTTTTACCATACATTAAAATTCCTACTCGATAAATTTTAGCTGCAAACCATACCATAAATACAAAGGTAACCAATAATAATGCCATAGAAATTGCAATTTCATACCAAGGCACTCCAAATGGAACTCGCATTAGCATTACAATAGGAGACGTAAACGGAATCATTGAAAAGATCGTAGCAACGGGCCCATGAGGATCATTAATAACCGTAGCGAAACCAATGTAAACACCCAAAATTAATGGCAGCATTATTGGCAACATAAATTGCTGTGTATCGGTTTCATTATCTACAGCTGCACCGACTGCTGCAAATAATGAGCTATACAAAAAGAACCCACCCAAAAAGTAAAAAACAAACAGTACAAAAATGGTTACTAAAGGCAGTCTAAAAAACTCTTGCATTAGGGTTTCCATTACGCCACTATCTGCAGCTTGTTTCATGGCTTCTATTTGTTCTGGTGATAGTTTTGCGGTTTGTATTTCTGTCATTCCTACCCCAAATACAGATGATGAAACAATACTTAAAACAAATAAGATAACTCCCCAAATAAAGAATTGCAACAACCCTGCAGAAGCATTTCCTATAATTTTACCCATCATTAACTGAAAAGGTTTTACAGAAGAAACAATAATTTCTATAATTCTACTTGTTTTTTCTTCAATAACACTTCTCATTACAGAGGTACCGTAAATCATTACAAACATCATTAACATATAACCAGAAATAGCTCCTACTCCAATTTTTAATCCATTGATTAATTTTGAAGACTCCTCGCCTGAAAAATTATACATTTTTATAGCTGCGGATATTTTTGAAGCTTTAATCTTTTGTAAATCAATTCCGAAATTATCTAATTTTAAATTTCGGAGTTTTAGCTCCACTCTATTTTCTAGATTCCCAATAACGGACATACTTGGTGACTCTTTTGAATAAAATTCAATTGAGTTCGCCAATATCTCTAAACTATCTTTTTTAGGAATATATAACACTCCATAATAATCACCTTCTTCTACCTTCTTTTTGGTTTCTTCAATTCCTAAAGCTGTATAATCAGTATATTGTACCGTTTTCGTATCTTTAAAATCCTCTTTTGCAAACAACTTAAACTCGTCTACATATACAATATGCTTTACTTTCTCATCGTTTTTTTTGCTTAAGAAAAAGACTAAAAACCCGATTCCCACCATTAACAATGGGCTTAAAAAGGTCATTACTATAAATGACTTATTTTTAACTTTCGCTAAGAACTCTCTTTTTATAATTAATTTTAACTTCCCCATAACTTAGCTATTTTTGTTTACTGCTTGAATAAATATTTCATTGGCATTTGGCACTATTTCTAAAAGTGCTGTACATCTCCATAATTTGTCAATAATGAC